>NZ_LGZA01000029.1:0-38141 GCF_001308005.1 Neisseria sp. 74A18 | reverse complement strand
ATGTTCAATCTCTAACTTTTTAACTTCTGGTCTGCTTCAAAGAAACCGACTGACAATGATATAATCTTGTCTCGTCTGTTTTTGTCGCAGTGTGAGGCCTAAGACACTCACACTTATCGGTAATCTGCGTTGTTAAAGAACTTAAATCCGCCGTCTCAACAGCGAAGAAACCGAACTATACACACCCCAAACCCAACCCGTCAACACCAAAAATGCAATTATTTGCATCAAATTACCCATCCCGATGTTTCTTATCGGTTTTTATTTTAAAATCTTTTGCAAATTAATTTTGCCACGACACAATCTTGCTGTTTTAAGCCGCTTATTTCTTTTTTGTAGGCATCACATTCCAAGCCTAAGTTTCAAAATCAATTCATTGGATTTCTTTTTTTGATATGATATGAAGTTCATTTTTATGGGGCTTCGTTATGTCTGTTTACACCAGCGTCTCCGATGAAGAGATGCGTCAGTTTCTAAATGATTACGATTTAGGTGATTTTGTTTCACTGCAAGGCATTGCTCAAGGGATAACAAACAGCAATTATTTTTTAACCACTACCAAGGGGCGTTTTGTATTAACGCTATTCGAAACCTTACAGCAAAATGAGCTTCCGTTTTTTTTGGAACTCAAACAACATCTCAGCAAAGAAGGTGTGGCCTGCCCTGCCCCGGTAGCACGAAAAGACGGTAAATTTGATTCTATTTTGGCTGATAAACCTGCTTGCTTGGTTACATGTTTAAAAGGAACTGATACCAGTTGGCCTACAGCCGGCCAATGTTTCAATACGGGAGCTATGCTGGCCAAAATGCATTTAGCCGGACAAAGTTTCCCTTTCAAAATGACCAATCCCCGTTACCGCGATTGGTGGTCCGACGCTTACACTCAACTCTCTCCTTTGTTAAATAAAGACGATGCCGAATTATTGAAAAGTGAAATTGAGTATTTAGATAAGAATAGCGGAGATTTTTTGCCTTCCGGTATCATTCACGCCGATCTGTTTAAAGATAATGTGTTACTGGACGAACAAGAAGTTGCGGGGTTCATTGACTTTTATTATGCCTGCAACGGCAATTTTATGTATGACTTGGCCATTGCAGTAAACGATTGGGCGCGTACTGCCGATAATTTTTTAGATAGCGAATTGCAGAAAGCTTTTATCGAAGGTTATGAAAGTGTAAGGCCGCTGAGCAATGAAGAGCGAACCTACTTTCCAACGGCCCAGCGTGCAGGCTGTATCCGTTTTTGGGTTTCACGGCTTTTGGACTTTCACTTTCCACAAGCAGGCGAAATGACTTTCATCAAGGATCCTAATGCTTTCCGTGATTTATTGTTGAGTTTACGGAAAACTGCTGATTTTTATTGAAAAGATTTCTATTCCAATAACTTAAAGAAGTGGCCGTCTGAAAAAGTTTCAGACGGCCACTTCTTTAGATTGAAACAAGATTGAAACATTTGCATCCCGAGACCTTTGCAAAACCCTCAGATGTGGATGCAGTTCAAGGCGTAGCAGCACAGCGAGTGCAGACATATCATATAGATAGGCAAACGAGCGGGCAGCGCACAACGCAGAAATACGCCGCAGATGGGGGTTTTGCAAAGGTCTCAGCTTTTTATTTTTAGCATATCGCCACCTATCAAAAAAGCAGGCTTGAAGCCTGCTTTTTTAACGCCTAAATTTGACTGTTTGAATTTATTCAAAATTCAAGACGGCAGAAGTATAAACATCTTGCACATCATCCAAATCTTCAAGGGCATCAATCAGTTTTTGCATTTTTTCAGCATCTTCGCCACTGAGTTCGGTTTCATTTTGAGCACGCATCGTAACGTCGCCGTCTTCAGACTGAAAACCTGCCTCCTCTAACGCAGCTTTAACACCTGCCCAATCGTTGGGGCTTGTGATGATTTCCAATGAGCCGTCATCATTTGTTAATACATCTTCCGCTCCGGCTTCCAAAGCCGCTTCCATCAAGGCATCTTCATCTACACCGGGGGCGAAAATCAGGTAGCCTTGATGTACGAAATTGAAGGCCACGCAGCCGTCAGTACCCAAATTGCCACCGTTTTTATTGAATGCATGACGCACATCGGCAACGGTGCGGGTTTTGTTGTCCGTCAGACAATCCACCATTAAGGCTGCACCGCCGATACCGTAGCCTTCGTAGCGCAGCTCTACATATTCCACACCTTCTAAATTGCCGGTACCTTTATCGATTGCACGTTGAATGTTGTCTTTAGGCATGTTGTTGCTGAATGCCTTATCCATAGCCAAACGCAAACGGGGGTTGGAAGCAGGATCACCGCCGCCCATTTTGGCCGCAACGGTAATCTCTTTGATCAAACGGGTAAAAATTTTACCGCGCTTGGCATCTTGACGTTCTTTTTTATGACGGATATTCGCCCACTTACTGTGGCCTGCCATAGTATTTCCTTTCTGTGTCCGCCATTCTGAAACTCGGGCGGGCTGTACATGTAAAATTTTGAAGGCGGCTATTTTATCATAAAAGGCCGGCACAATAGATGTTGAATCTATTCGGATTTATTCACACCGGCCTTCGTTTTTTCACCTGCACTTGATTTCAGACGGCCTGTAACCATATTCAGGCCATCTGAAAAATATATACAACCTACGCGATGACAAATATGAAAAACAACACTCTTGCGGCAGCCGCAAACCATTCCGACTGCCGAACCCGTTTCATTTTCGACAACATGCCCGTTCGCGGCCAGCATGTTCGCCTTGAGAAAGTATGGCAGCACATTGCCGGTCAGAAACATTACCCCGCCGCCATCCGCCGTGCTTTGGGAGAACTGTTGGCAGCGGGCGCATTGCTGTCGAGCAATTTGAAAATCGAAGGCACGCTGACCGTTCAGGTTCAGGGTCAGGGCAAACTGAAAATGCTGGTTGTGGAAGCCTCATCAACCGACACCTGCCGCGCTACGGCACGCTGGAATGAAGAAGCACACATCGGCGACAATGAAAGCCTGCGCGAATTATTGGGCGAAAACGGTGTGTTTGTGATTACTTTACAACCGCAAGACGGCGACCCTTGGCAGGGCGTTGTGCCGCTGGAAGGCGACAGTATTTCGGAAATGCTGGTTAACTACATGAAACGCTCCGAGCAGCTGGATACCCACATTACACTTACGGCCTCAGATGAAGCATGTGCCGGCCTGCTTGTGCAGCGTTTGCCCGAATCCGTGCCCGATGCGGAGGCTTGGGAACATGTAACTACGCTCACTCAAACCGTTACTGCCGACGAATTGGCCGCTTTAGACGCTCAACATGTACTCTACCGCCTGTTCCATGAAACACCGCCCCGCGTATTTGAGCAAGAACCGATTGAGTTTGCCTGCACCTGTTCACGCGGAAAAGTAAGCGATATGCTGCTGATGTTGGGCGGAGAAGAAGTCGGCTCCGTATTACTTGAGCAAGGCAGCGTTGAAATCGATTGCGACTTCTGCAATGCCAAATATGTATTTGACGAAACCGATGTAAATGCGCTGTTCGGAACGGATGTGGTTCATGCCGTGAGCGAAGAAAAACTGCGGATTCAATAAATCCAAAGAACACATCAATCCTGTTTCTACCTCATGTTGAATAACGGCAATACTCACGCCGTTATTCAACATTTTTTTGCCCTTTTCGAGGCCGTCTGAAAATGACGGCCGTTTCCATTTCCAGCACGCAAACTAAGCGGCATTTCGGTCGGCAACAAGCCGAGACCTTTGCAAAACCCCCATCTGCGGCGCATTTCTTCGTTGTGCGCTGCTCGCTCGTTTGCCTATCTATATGATATGTCTGCACTCGCTGTGCTGCTACGCCTTGAACTGCATCCACATCTGAGGGTTTTGCAAAGGTCTCAAGCCTTATTTTTTCCAATACGGCGGTGTAAACAAAATCAACACGGTAAAAATTTCCAAACGCCCCAACAGCATCACTGCCGTACACAGCCACTTTTGAACATCTGCCAACCCGGAATAATTATATGCGGGCCCCACAACGCCCAAACCCGGGCCGGCATTGGTGATGCAAGCGATTACCGCACTGAAAGCCGAGATGAAATCCAGCCCCGAAGCCATCATTAAAAACGTAAACAGCACAATGGTCATGAAATACACAAAAATAAATGCCATAACTGTTAATGCCGTGCGCTCGGGGATGGTGCGACCGTTCACTTTAACATTGCGCACGGCATTAGGATGCAGCAGCAGCAGCATTTCGCGCAGGCTGAATTTTGCCAGCACGATGGCCCGTGCGTTTTTGATACCACCGCCCATAGAGCCCGAACTGGCCAAAATATTGGCAAGAAAAAACATCCATAACGATGTAATCAGCGGCCACTGGGCGAAGTCGGCACTGGCGAACCCGCTGGAAAGGCCGATCGATACAAAGTTAAACGATGTGTATCGGAGCGACTCTTCAAAAGAAGGATAATATTGCTTATGCCACAAATATATACTGACGGCAGTAATACTCACCACCAGCACGCTGAACATAATGCGGAACTCTTCGTCTTTCCAATAACGCTTCGGGGAGCGTGCGCCGACTACTGAAAGATGGGTAACAAAACTGATGGCACCAAACAACGTGATCGCCATCACGATCATTTCGATAGAGAGCGAATTGAAGTATGCAATGCTGTCATCGTGCGTAGAAAAACCGCCCAACGAGATAGTTGATAAGGCATGGCAAACCGCATCAAACCAGCTCATTCCCGCCCAATGCAGCGCCAAACAGGCAATGACGGTGCTGATTGCATAAGTCAGCCACAATTTCTTTGCCACCTGAGAAATGCGCGGTGCGATTTTGTTGTCTTTATCAATACCCGGAATCTCGGCTTTAAAAAGCTGCGTTCCGCCGACTCCGAGCATAGGCAGAATGGCCACCGCCAACACAATAATACCCATGCCGCCTAACCAGTTGAGCATGTGCCGCCAAAAATTAATCGACGGTGCCAATGTATCCAAGCTGGTGATAACCGTTGCGCCGGTGGTAGTCAGCCCCGACATGGCCTCAAACAAAGCATCGGTATAGCTCATCTGCGGAAAATACAGATAAAAGGGCATGGCAGCCACTACCGCAAACCCTACCCACAACATAAACACCAGTGTAAAACCGTCGCGCACACGCAATTCGCGCTGATGGCGGCGCGTCAGCAGCCAAATAACCACCGAGCTGATAATCGTAACCAATGCAGTAGAGCCGAAAGCACGCAAGGCATCGTCCAAATAAATATACGACACCATTGTGGGAACCAGCAGAAGTATCGAAAACAATACGCCGAGCTTCGATAAAATATGGACGGTAGGTATGATTTTATACATAAGTATCTGATTTCAGACGGCCTGCCAATCAAATGCGAAACACATCATTGCCGATACACGCTGCCGACATGCTTCGGGCAAAACCCGTGCTGATCAATTTTATATTGATTAATGGGCGCGGAACCATCTCGAAAGTTCCACACAACCGTTTTAGTTGGATATTAAAAGTAATGAGCTTATCAGGCCGTCTGAAAGTTTTTTTCAGACAGCCTGAAAAAAACGGCGGCTATTTTATCAAAATCCGCACTGTCGAAGAACCATATAAACGGGCTCACATCCTGTCCGGCACATATCCGTGCGCCCTGATAACGCGATAAAAAAACATCACGGCAAACCGCACGCTTACTCTTCCCCGCGCACTTCTTCATGCTCCGGCTCGGCATCTTCGGCACACTGAGCTGCGTTGTAGTCGGCAAACCACTTACCCACCACCCCGTTCACTTCTTCGATGCCCTGTTTTTTCAAGCTCGAAAAAAGCTGCACGCTGATCTGCTGGCGTTCCGTATAAGGCTTCAACGATTTCTTCACAGCTCCCAGCGTTTTAATCTGTTCGTTTTTAGATAATTTATCGGCTTTCGACAACAATATATGCACCGGACGCCCGGTGAGATGAAAAAAATCGAGCATTCTGATATCGAGCTCTTTCAACGGATGACGCGCATCCATAATCAGCACCAAACCGATCAACTGCCGTCTTTTCTGAAGATAATCGCCCAACAATTTCACCCAATGCGCGCGAACGGCTTCCGGAACCTGCGCATAACCGTAACCGGGCAAATCGACCATAAATCCGCCGCCGGCCAGCTCGAAAAAGTTGATATGCTGGGTACGCCCCGGCGTTTTCGACACATAAGCCAAACGTACATGGTTGGTGAGCGTATTGATGGCGCTGGACTTGCCCGCATTACTGCGCCCGACAAAGGCGATTTCGGCAGGCGTATCGGGCAAATCTTTCAGATGATTGACCGTAGTAAAGAATTTTGCATTTTGAAATAAGTTCATAAGTGGTAAAATTGTGTGAATTTGGTATAGAATACCACGATTATAAAGTTATCGGTTTAGTCGGGCGCCAATACGCCCGTGTTGAGTATAGTTAAAGGGCATTGCGAGTCCCTACCGTAATGCTGTCATTCAGGAGCACACTTCCATGAAACGTTTTACCTTGTTGGGCTTGGCTTTGACTGCCGCCGCCGTTGCAGCAGCCGCACCTAAAGCGGATATTGCCAAAGGCAAAGAAATTGCAACCAATATCTGCGCATCATGCCACGCCGCCGACGGTAACAGCGCTATCGCAATGTATCCCAAATTATCTGCGCAACACGCCCAATATCTTTTTATTCAAACCAAAGAGATTAAAGAAGGTAAACGCACCACCGGCGCAGCTGCCGCAATGGCACCGATGGTTGCCGCGCTTTCCGATCAGGATATGCGCAATGTTGCGGCATTTTACGCCACCCAGTTCCCCAAACCGGGCGAAACCAATCCTAAAGAAAATGCCGAACTCGGTGCGAAAATCTACCGCGGCGGTTTGGCCGACAAAAAAATTCCCGCCTGTATGTCATGCCACGGCCCCAACGGTGCCGGCATACCTGCAGGCGGCACAGAAATTTTGGCCTATCCCCGCTTAGGCGGCCAACACAAAGCCTACATTGTCGACCAAATGAAGGCTTACCGTTCCGGCCAACGTAAAAACACCATCATGGCCGACATTGCCGGCCGTATGACCGACGAAGAATTGAACGCCGTAGCCAACTTCATCCAAGGGCTGCATTAACATTGCATCATGCGGTTTGATACCGGGGCCGTCTGAAAGAAACGCTTTCAGACGGCCTTCGGTTCAGATGACGCGTTACGGTGCTTAAAAACCGTTCCGCCGATTTGAAAACATGTTTTTATCTCATCCAACTTAACTGCTAACCGGCAAAACCCTATGGCCCAATCTAAAACATCCGTTCCGCTTATCCGCCGCCCTTGGTTTGCTTTTCTCAGCTCCATGCGCTTTGCCGTGGCTCTGCTCAGCCTGTTGGGTATCGCTTCCATAATCGGCACGGTTCTGCAACAAAATCAGCCGCCGGTTAATTATGTGGTGAAATTCGGCCCTTTTTGGACAGAAATATTCGGCTTTTTGGGGCTGTTTGACGTATATGCGTCCAGCTGGTTTGTGCTGATTATGATTTTTTTGGTGCTGTCCACCGGCTTGTGTCTGTGGCGCAACATCCCGCCTTTCTTGCGCGAAATGAAATCTTTCCGCTTAAACGCCACCAAAAAATCACTTGCTTCCATGAAACACACCGCCATGCTCGAAGGCGGCCTCTCACCTGAAATTGCCGCGCGTTATTTGGAAGTTCAAGGCTTCAGCAGCAAAACGGTTGAGCGGGAAGACGGCTCGGTTTTAGTGGCGGCGAAAAAAGGTGCGATGAACAAATGGGGCTACATTTTCGCCCACACCGCCATTATCGTTATCTGCTTGGGCGGCCTGATCGACAGCAATCTGTTGTTAAAAGCCGGCATGCTCACCGGCAAAATCGTGCCGGATAACGATTCTTTGTTTGCCAAAGACTTTAAACCCGAAAGCATTTTGGGCAGCGGCAATATTTCGTTCCGCGGCAATGTCAACATTACCGAAGGCCAGCAAGCCGACGTGGTATTTTTAAATGCCGACAAAGGCATGTTGGTTCAGGATCTGCCTTTTACCGTAAATCTGAAAAAATTCCACATCGATTTCTACAACACCGGTATGCCCAAAGACTTTGCCAGCGACTTGGTTGTTACCGAGAAGGCCACCGGTAAAGTAACCGAACAAACCATCAGGGTAAACCATCCCCTCACCATCGACGGCATCACCATTTATCAGGCCAGCTTTGCCGACGGCGGTTCCGACTTAAAATTGAAAGCTTGGAATTTGGCAGGCAACAGCCGCGAACCTGCGCAGATGAATGCGGTTTCAATGCGTGAATTCCCGCTGGATTTGGACGGCAAGCAATACCGCTTGGAATTCGACCAGTTTACCGCCATGAACGTTGAAGACATGAGCGCGCCGCAGGAAAAAGACAAAGCAGGTTTTCAGACGGCCATCAACGATGTGCGCAGCGTGAAACAAGATAAAAAATTCACCAACATCGGCCCTTCGATTGTTTACCGCATCCGCGACAAATCCGGACAAGCGGTCGAATATAAAAATTACATGCTGCCCGTGAAACAGGAAGAAGATTACTTTTTCATCACCGGCACCCGCTCGGGGCTGGAGCAACAATACCGTTGGCTGCGGCTGCCTGCCGATGCACAAGGCAGTATCGATACCTTTATGGCTTGGCGGGAGCTGTTGAATGATCCCGAAGTACGCAAGCGCGTTATCGCCAACTCTGCACAAGCCGCGCCGGATAACGTGCGTGCGGGATTCAGTTTGGCCGTGGAAAACACGCTGGCTCTGTTTGCACAGGGCGGGTATTTGGCATTGAACGAATATATCGAACAAAAAGTGCCCGAAGCCGAACGTGATAAAATGCAGGATTTCTTTTACCGCATTCTATACGGCGCGTTAAACTCGATATTGGAAGAAACCATCGCCACCTACAAACTGCCCGAATGGAAACCGGGTGCCGATAGAAACCGTTTTCTGCTGCACAGCATGGACGCTTATACCGGTTTGACCGAATACCCTTCGCCCGTACTCTTGCAGTTAAACGGTTATAAAGAAGTCCGCTCTTCCGGCCTGCAAATGACCCGCTCGCCCGGCGCTTCTTTGGTTTATTTGGGTTCGGTATTGCTGGTATTGGGCACCGTATTTATGTTTTACATCCGCGAAAAACGTGCATGGCTTCTGTTTGACCAAAACGGTGTACGTTTTTCCATGTCTTCTTCACGCAATGAACGTGATTTACAAAAAGAATTTCCCAAACACACACAAGATTTGGCAACATTGGCCTCAGATTTACACAAAAACATTTAGTAACCTGTGTAAGAATTTGTTCAGACGGCCGTCTGAAAACAAGTTGGCCGAATTATGAAGGAACATACACATGAACCACACCATACGCGGTGCGGATAAATTACCACACCATCACACTCTGCTGACCCACCGGTCGTTTTTGCGCCGTCTCAACGGTTGGGATTGGCTGTTTGCCTTGTTCATCACCATGACCGCCGTGTTTGCCCAATTCCATGTCGGGCACCGCATGGATATTTACGAAATAGTCATTTTGTGGAGCAGCGCAGCCGGCACCATATTACTGGGCTGGTTTTTCAAGCCCCTGCGCGGGTTTACCGTTGCATCGATATTGCTGGCCTACGGTGCAGTACAGCTTTACTCGGGCGATATCGCCCATGCCGACCGCTTTTTGCTGAAATACTTTCTCAGCAGCCAATCGGCGATTATGTGGCAGTGCGCTACTGTTTTCTTCGCCCTGTTCTGCTACATTTTGGGCGCAGTAATCGCCAAAAAACAAAATACCGCAACCAACACTTTACTGGGCATCGGCAGCGTGCTGACATGGATTTCTGCCTTGGCAGGCTTTAGCGGCCTGCTCGTGCGCTGGCATGAAAGCTACCTGCTCCGCCCCGACGCCGGCCATATTCCCGTATCCAACCTGTATGAAGTCTTCATTCTCTTCTTGGTGATTACCGCCCTGATGTATCTCTACTATGAAACCAAATTCGCCATACAGAAACTGGGCGCATTTGTGCTCTCGTTCATGGCGGTAGTGGTGGTTTTTGTGTTGTGGTACAGCGTATCCCGCGAAGCCCATACCATCCAGCCGCTGATTCCCGCCCTGCAATCGTGGTGGATGAAAATTCATGTGCCGGCAAACTTCATCGGCTACGGTGCTTTCTGTATTTCCGCCATGTTGGGCGTGGCCGAACTGCTGGCCATCCGCAGTGAAAACGCCGGTAAAAAATCGTGGCTGCCCGAATCTCAAGCCATTGAAGAAGTGATGTACAAATCGATTGCCGTCGGCTTCCTGTTTTTCACCATCGCCACCATTCTCGGTGCATTGTGGGCGGCCGACGCATGGGGCCGCTATTGGAGCTGGGACCCTAAAGAAACGTGGGCCTTTATCGTATGGTTGAACTACGCCGTGTGGCTGCACTTGCGCCTTGTGGCCGGCTGGCGCGGCAAAGTGCTGGCATGGTGGGCGATTATCGGCCTGTTCATTACCGCTTTTGCCTTTATCGGCGTGAATATGTTTTTAAGCGGCCTGCACTCTTACGGAACGCTCTAACATCATTGAAAGCCGGGCAACATGGCAGCGGGATACGGTTTCATCAACTGCACCTTTCTGCACTATTGCCCGGCTTTTTTCAAAGCAATCGCACGAAGCGGCGCACGATTCTGCCTGCCAACATATTGCCTAAAGTCCGGGCAGAATACAGAGGTCGTCTGAAATGCCGTAGCTGCCGAAACACACCAAATTAAACAACCTAAAACAACTTCAACCTTGCCAAACCGCTGCAAGCAAACACGCTCTCAAACCTACACCACAGCGGTTTATCAAGGCTGCTTATGATTTCACACGGTTATCATCTTCATGGCTGTTAAAATCCAAACCCGCACCGTTAACCCCGACATCTGCCGCACCCTCATCGAGGCCGGCACCGACCCGCTGCTCGCCCGCCTGTGCGCCGCCCGCGACGTGGCCTCCCCTGCCGAGTTGGACGACAAACTCGCCGCCCTGCTGCCCTACCAAAGCCTCACCCGCTGCACCGAAGCCGCTTCCAGATTGGCCGATGCGGTGGAGCGCAAACAGAAAATCTTAATCGTGGCCGATTACGATGCCGACGGCGCAACCGCCTGTGCAGTCGGCATCAAAGGGTTGTCGGCAATGGGAGCCTCGGTCGATTTTTTAGTGCCCAACCGCTTCGAGCACGGCTACGGCCTCACGCCCGAACTGGCCGACATCGCCGCCGCCCAAGGCGTGCAGTTATTGTTAACCGTCGATAACGGCATCGCCAGCATCGCCGGCGTAGAACGCGCTCAGGCATTGGGTTTGGATGTTATCGTAACCGACCACCATCTGCCCGCCGATACCGTGCCCGATTGCATCATCGTCAACCCCAATCAACGCGGCTGCAACTTTGCCAGCAAAAATTTGGCGGGCGTGGGCGTGATTTTTTATGTATTGATGGCTTTGCGCGCCGAATTGCGCCGGCGCGGCTGGTTCAGGTCGTCTGAACACCCGCTTTCAGACGGCCTCAATGAACCGAATCTGGCCGAGCTGTTGGATTTAGTCGCACTCGGCACCGTTGCCGATGTGGTGCCGCTCGACCATAACAACCGCATTCTCGTTTCGCAAGGCTTGAAACGGATGCGTGCGGGGAAAATGCGCCCCGGTATCCGCGCCCTGTTTGAAATTGCAAGGCGCGACTGGCGTAAAGCCCAGCCTTTCGACATGGGCTTCGCACTCGGCCCGCGCATCAATGCGGCCGGACGACTAGACGATATGTCGGTCGGCATCGCCTGCCTGCTGGCCGACAACGAAGCCGAAGCGCAAAGCCTTGCTGCCCAACTCAACGATTTGAACATCGAACGGCGCGAAATCGAACAATCCATGCTGCAAGACGCGCTGAATGCTTTTCCCGAATCGCTGCCGGCCGGCCAAACCACTTTAGTTGTCTACCAAAACGACTTTCATCAAGGTGTGGTCGGCATCGTAGCCAGCCGTCTGAAAGACCGTTTCTACCGCCCCTCCATCGTGTTCGCCCCTGCCGACAACGGCGAAGTGCGCGGTTCCGGCCGCTCCATTCCCGGCCTGCATTTGCGCGATGCGTTGGATTTGGTGAGCAAACGCCACCCCGACATGATTTTGAAATTCGGCGGACACGCCATGGCAGCAGGCTTGAGCATACGCGAAGAAAACATTGCCGCTTTTCAGATGGCCTTTGAGCAGACAGTACGCGAATTGGTGCATGCCGACGACTTGGCGCAAACCTACATCACCGACGGCAGCCTGCCCGCCGCCGACATCACGCTCACACAAGCGCAAAACCTCGCCCGCCAAGTGTGGGGGCAAGGCTTCGCCCCGCCAACCTTCACCGATGAATTTGCCGTTATCCGCCAACAGGCTATGGGCGTGAACCACAAAAAAGTGTGGCTGCGCAAAGAAGGCTGCGAATTTGAAGCCATGTTTTGGCGCTGCACCGAAGAGCTTCCCACCCGCGTCCGCACGGTATACCGCCCCGTGGCTAACGAATGGCGCAACAATATCGAATTGCAACTTTATATCGACTATTGGGAAGCTGCATGAGCGAGGCCGTCTGAAAACGAGCTTGCGAGTTTCGCTAAAACGAGCTTGCGAGTTTCGCTAAAACGAGCTTGCGAGTTTCGCCAAAGCGAACGATACGGGCTTCGTTAAAAATTTTCAGACGGCCGCACCCGATTTCCCAACCCTTGTAAAAACACTTTAATGCCCATATAGTGCATAAAATACAACACAAGCACATTCATCATTGAGGACGTTATATGCAGCCCGTTACCATGTATACCGGCCCCTACTGCCCTTACTGCACCATGGCCAAACAGTTTTTAAAATCACAAGGCATCAGCGAAATCAAAGAAATCCGCGTCGATCAAAACCCTGCCGACTATGCCGAAATGCAGCAAATCACCGGCCAACGCAGCGTGCCGCAGATTTTCATCGGCAACACCCATGTGGGCGGCTTTACCGACTTATACGCACTGCACCAACGCGGCGGCCTCAAAAGCCTGTTGGAAGGCGAAACCGAATAACCCCTTTCCCGCTGCACACGCAGCATAACTTTTCATAGAAAGAGCCACCATGAGCGAAGAACTGCAACCCGTATTCAGCATCGAAAAACTGTATGTTAAAGATATGTCTTTAGAAGTGCCGAACGCTCCCCAAGTATTCTTGGAGCAAGGCGAGCCTGAAGTCGATATGCGCGTTTCTACCGAAAGCGCCAAACTGGAAGAAGGTTTCCACGAAGTTACCGTAACCGTAACCGTTACCGCCAAGCTCGAGAACGACCGCGTAATGTTCCTGAACGAAGTATCGCAAAGCGGTATCTTCCGTTTGGAAAACATCCCTGAAGAAGACGTGAAACTGCTGCTGGCCGTTGCCTGCCCGAACATCCTGTTCCCATACGCCCGCGAAGCCGTTTCCACCACCATTACCCGAGCAGGCTTCCCGCCCGTGCTGCTGGCTCCGATCAACTTCGAAGCCATGTACCAACAAGCGCAAGAAGGTAACGCGTAATCCGCAGCCTGTCGCCGTTATAACAAGAAGCCGTCTGAAAAATTTTCAGACGGCTTCTTGTTATAGCGGTTCGGATGTGGATGCAGTTCAAGGCGCAGCAGCGCAGCGAGTGCAGACATATCAGATAGAATAGGCAAACGAGCGAGCAGCGCACAACGCAGAAATGCGCCGCAGATGGGGGTTTTGCAAAGGTCTCAGGCTGTATTTGGTTGGATAACAAGCGGCTTGATACCTTGGCACAACTCGGCTCAAAAACAGCCCCTGCCAAAAACTTGAGGCCGTCTGAAAATCCGCCAGCGGTTTTTCAGACGGCCTCTTGTTAAGCACCGGCTTTTATTTCAACTTAGCCAGCTGTGCCTGTACTTTCGACATTTTGTCTTCCAACTCGGCCAGCTCGGCGCGGTCTTTTTCGACCAGATGCGCAGGGGCTTTGTCGGTGTAGCCGGGTTTGCTGAGTTTGGCGTTGAGTTTGTCCAACGCTTTTTGCAGCTTCTCGGCTTCTTTGTTCAGGCGGGCGGTTTCGGCGGCTTTGTCGATTTCCACTTTCAACATCAGGCGCGCGTTTTGGCAGACGGCTACCGGCGCATCTTCGCTTTCGGGCAGTTTGTCGACCAGCTTGGCTTCGGTCAAACGTGCCATCATCGGCACATATTTCAGCAAGGCTTCCAAATCTTTGCCGCCTTCCACAAACAACGGTGCTTTCACGCTCGGTGCCAAGCCCATTTCGCCGCGCAGGTTGCGCACCGCGCCGATTAAGTCTTGCAGCGCGGCCATTTGTTCAAACGCGGCAGGCACGATTTTTTCGTTGTCGGCAACCGGCCAAGCAGCCAGCATGATGCTGTCGGTTTTCTTGGCATTCGCCAGCGGCGCAACTGCCTGCCACAGCTCTTCAGTGATGAACGGCATAATCGGGTGCATCAGGCGCAGTACCACTTCCAACACGCGCACCAATGTGCGGCGGGTGGCGCGCCGGGTGGATTCGCAGCCGGTTTGCAGCTGCACTTTCGCCAGCTCGATATACCAGTCGCAATACTCGTTCCACACAAATTCATACAGCGTTTGCGCCGCCAAATCAAATCGGTAGGTATCGAATGCTTCGGCAACGGCGGCCTCGGTTTGTTGCAGGCGGCCGATAATCCATTGGTCGACAAAGCTGTACGCCAGCGGCAGGGTTTCGTCTTGACCGCAGTCTTTCTCTTCGGTGTTCATCAACACGAAATTGGTAGCGTTCCACAGCTTGTTGCAGAAATTGCGGTAGCCTTCGGCGCGTTTGAAATCGAAGTTGATGCTGCGGCCGAGGCTGGCGTAGCTCGCCATGGTGAAGCGCAGCGCGTCGGTGCCGAACACGGGAATGCCTTCGGGGAACAGTTTTTCGGTGGCTTTTTTCACTTGCGGCGCTTTTTCGGGGCGGCGCAGGCCGGTGGTGCGTTTTACCAGCAGGCTTTCGAGGTCGATACCGTCGATTAAGTCGACAGGGTCAATCACGTTGCCTTCGGACTTCGACATTTTCTTGCCTTCATGGTCGCGCACCATGCCATGGATATACACGTCTTTAAACGGCACTTTGCCGGTGAAGTGGGTGGTCATCATAATCATGCGCGCCACCCAGAAGAAGATGATTTCGTAGCCGGTTACCAATACGTTGCTCGGCAAAAAGGCGTTCAATTCTTCAGTTTCAGACGGCCAGCCCAAGGTGGAGAACGGCACCAGCGCAGACGAGAACCAAGTATCCAACACGTCTTCGTCGCGGGTTAATCCGCTTGTGCCTGCCAATTTTTCCGCCTCTTCCTGATTGCGGGCAACGTAAACGCGGCCGTCTGAATCGTACCAAGCGGGAATCTGATGGCCCCACCACAGTTGGCGCGAAATACACCAGTCTTGGATATTGTTCATCCATTGGTTGTAGGTGTTGACCCAGTTTTCGGGGATAAACTTCACTTGGCCGGAATCTACGGCGTGTTTGGCTTTTTCGGCCAAGCTCATGCCGGCAAACTCTCCGGCAGGTTCGCCGCCGCTGGGCTTCGCGCTCATCGCCACAAACCATTGGCTGGTCAGCATCGGTTCGATCACGCTGCCGGTGCGGTCGCCTTTCGGGGTCATCAAAGTGTGCGGTTTCACTTCCACCAACAAACCTTGCGCCTCAAGGTCGGCCACCATTTGTTTGCGGGCGGCGAAACGATCCAAACCTGCGTAGGCTTCGGGCAGAGCAATGCCTGTCTGAACCTCGCCTTTGTAGTTGAATACTTCGGCTTGGCTTAAAACTTTCGCTTCCAAATCAAATACATTGATTAAAGCCGTATCGTGGCGTTTACCGACTTCGTAGTCATTGAAATCGTGTGCGGGCGTAATCTTCACACAGCCGGTGCCGAAATCTTTTTCTACATATTCGTCGGCAATAATCGGAATACGGCGGTTCGCCAACGGCAGCTGCAATGCTTTGCCGATTAAGTGGGCATAGCGTTCGTCTTCGGGATGCACCGCCACCGCCACATCGCCCAATAAGGTTTCGGGGCGGGTAGTGGCGACGATGAGGCCGTCTGAAGGGTTGTCGGCCAACGGATAGCGGATATGCCACATGCTGCCCTGCTCTTCCACGCTTTCCACTTCAAGGTCGGAAACGGCGGTGCCGAGCACGGGATCCCAGTTTACCAAGCGTTTGCCGCGGTAAATCAAGCCCTGCTCAAACAGGCGCACGAACACTTCGGTAACGGTTTCGGCACGCACGTCGTCCATCGTGAAATATTCGCGGCTCCAGTCGGCCGAACACCCCATGCGGCGCATTTGTTCGGTAATCGTGCCGCCGGAAACATTTTTCCACTCCCACACTTTTTTCAAAAATCCTTCGCGACCCAAATCGTGGCGCGAAACACCCTGCTCGGCCAACTGCCGCTCCACCACAATCTGCGTGGCAATGCCGGCATGGTCGGTGCCGGGAATCCAGCAGGTGTTGCGGCCTTTCATGCGGTAATAGCGCGTGAGGCCGTCCATAATCGTTTGGTTGAAGGCATGACCCATGTGCAGGGTGCCGGTAACGTTGGGCGGGGGAAGCTGGATGGCAAAAGATTCGGTGCGGGAAAAATCAGGCTGGAAATAGCCTTGAGACTGCCAGTTTTGATAATGTTTGGCTTCGATTTCGGCGGGATTGTATTTGTCTAGCATGATGTTTTTCGTATGAGCTGAAATTAATGTTCAATCGACGGATTATAACGCAAACAGCCGTCTGAAACCTATATTGCTCTCCGAACCCGACATGGCACAAAGAGTTTGAGACCTTTGCAAACCCCCATCTGCGGCGCATTTCTGCGTTGTGCGCTGCTCGCTCGTTTGCCTATCTGTATGATATGTCTGCACTCGCTGTGCTGCTACGCCTTGAACTACATCCACATTTGGGGGTTTTGCAAAGGTCTCAGTTTGTTGAAAGCTTTTATTGCGGCGGCTGTTCAATCAACATCCGCCGCAATGCTTTGTGCAACATGCTCTAACTTAACGCAACGCCTTCAATCAAACGTAGCCGACGGTATTGTCTTCAGGCAGCACATAGGCGGCAGAGTTGGCGGCGGTGTAAACCTCCGGCGCACTCTCCGGCCACGGCTCTGCGCGGTCGTTGATACCGATTGCACCCAAGTTTAACGGCTGGCGGTTATCGAGCAGCCCGTCTGCCTTGTCGGCATGCTCCGCATTTGCAGGCGTTTTCTGACCGGCCGTGCGTAAAGCTGCGGGATTAACCTGAATGTTTTCAGAAGCCGACGCACTGAAAGTGGTGTGGCCGATGTCGGCAAGCTTGGCCTTGCCCGCAGACGGCATATTTTCCGCATGGGGATTGTCGTTTTGCATCTCTTCGGGAATCATGCCGGCAGAGGGCATTTTGGCTTGGGCGGACGCTTTGGATTTGGCCGCCAGTGCCTTGAGCTTTTGGGCGGCGGCAATATCTTGAACGGTAATGCCGTTGTTGCCCAAAATGCCGACTGCCTTGTTGTGTTGGTTGCTGTGGATTCTGGTGGTTGTGTTTTCCGTTTTCAGCCAATCGCCGTTTTCAAAAGCGGCGGTGCCGTCGGTTTCAAATTTGTTGCCGGACACATTAAGTTGGATTTTCTGCGACCCGCCGACACCTTTGGTGCGGATAACCGGTCTGTCTATCAGGCCGCCCAAATTGAATGTGTTTTGGTTGACGGTAATCGACTGGGCATTGGTTTCGGCAGAGAGTGCTTCGGTGGCGGCATTCGACTGCTTGATATGGAGTTTGTTGGATTCGATCATGATTCTGCCGTGCAGGCGGCCGTTGGTATTTTGCTCTTGAATCAAAATCGGCGCGCTGTGGCTTCTGGTTACTTCCATCGTGTTGTTGATGATACGGATTGTTCCCGAACCCGGCCCTCTTTCAACCGCTTTGGTATCCGGATTATCCGGATTGCCGAATACGCTGATCAAGCTGTCGGAAGAATTGCCCTTGATGGTGTTGTTGGAAATGCTCAAAGAATAAGTGGCATCTTTTTCGTTATTGCGCATCTCAATGCCGCGGGTGATGCCGTTTTTATCGGTTAAACCCTCGATGGTATTGTTGGTAATCACGAACGCGCCGGTTTTGGGGTTGGCGAATTTTTGCCAAGCTTGCGCTTTGTTTTCCAGCTTGATGCCGCGAAAACCCGCATAGTCGCTGGATTCGTGCGGAACACCGAAATTGTCGTCTCTCAGCAGGCGGAACGAAGGATCTTGGATAATTTTATTATTGTGTATGGTTACTTTATCCATAGTGAACTGGCGGTTTTCGACTGCAATGCCATACATACGGTCGCCGTTGAGTATGTTGTCTTTGATGGTGATGTTGTTGCCGTCGTGCGAATCGATACCTTTGCGGTAATTGTGGTCGGTTTTGTTTTTGGCAATGGTAATGCCGTTGTTGTAGCTGCCTGCCACCAAGGCGATTCCGTAACCTGTTCCGCCGTCGTCTTTATGGCCGTTCCAAGATAAGGTATTGCCCTCCGCCACAAAACCTTTTTGATAAGATACTAAAATACCTGCAACACGGTTGTGGTGCAGGTAGCTGTCTACAATCTTATTGTTGTCGCCGGTGGGCAGTTGGTTGGCAGAAATTTTTCCGTTAATCAGCGAGTATTTCGCACCTGTCGACACCGCATCGGTCGAAGTAAATAAAACCCCCGCCCGGTTGGCTCCGGAAACTTCCACTTTTTTAATCAGGGTATGGTCGGAATCGTTCACGACGATACCGTTGATTTTACCGAAATAACTTTGGCCGGAACGGTAGAAATCGGTTGGTTTGGTATGCTGGTACTGTATCGACAAATCGCTGATAAATTTACCGTTTTGCTTATTAATCCAAATACCGGCTTTTTCGGGAACGGTGCTGTTGCTGTCGGGATTGTGCACACCGGTTTGCGTATGGGTAAACAGAATCTTGGTTTTTCCCATACCGTCGCCGAAAATCCCTCTCACATCTTTGGTATCGGCGTTGATTTCGATTGCTTGGGTGATTCTGATCATGCCGTTGATATAAAGCGCAGCTTTTTCTTTATTGGCCGCAACCAAGGCTGCTTTTACCGCATCATCATAACTATTGTTTTTGGTTTTGAAATCTCTGATATCTACATATTTTCCGTAAGTTTTATGTGTGCGTACGACATATTTCGACATTTTTTATCTAACCTCCTAAATAAATCTTTCATTCCAAAAAGATAAATGCCAGGCAAGAGTATAATGTATTTTCCAGATCGGAAAAGACGCCTCTTGTTTTAATATATTTTTTTATACTTTTATCATTATCCAATTGAGATGAAATAATAAAATGTTATTTTTTGTTAATAAAATTCAATGATGCGGCAATTTTATTTGTTAACAATTTGAGTAAATAATGTATAGGCATACCGAATTTATGAATAAAAGAAATGATTTACCAATCAAAATTAACGTAAGTTAAATATTGTTAAACATAAAATCGGCCTTGCCAACAAGGTTTTTTCAGCGCCTCTTTATGTTATCCGGCTAAAAGCAACGATTCGTTTATGATTTATTAATAACTTATTTGAATAATAGAGTTTAAAACGTCATAAAAAATATATTAAAAACATAGAGATAAAGATGACATTGAGTTTATTTCCAACCGGCAGAAACACACCGGCCAATCTTCTTCCCTACGACGGATCGGTTAACGACTACGGCGCGGTTATTGCTGCCGAAAAGGCCGACGTTTATTTTTCCGTGCTGGCTCAAGAGATTCTGTGGCGGCATGACGAAGTGTTGATGTACGGCAAGCGGATTACCACGGCCCGTCAAACCGCTTGGTATGGCGACAAACCGTTTGCCTACACTTATTCGGGTATTTCCCGCCTTGCTTTGCCGTGGCATTCTGTACTGTTGGAGATCAAACAAACGGTTGAAGACTGCATCCGCCCGCACACGCCTGCCGTGTTCAATTCCTGCCTGCTCAACCTTTATTCAGACGGCCTCGAAGGTATGTCGTGGCACAGCGACGACGAACCCGAGCTGGGCAATGAGCCGGTCATTGCTTCGGTCAGTTTCGGGGCAACCCGAAAATTTGCGTTCAAACACAAAACAACGCATGAAAAACGTGAAATATTTCTGCAACACGGGCAGCTGATTGTGATGCACGGCGACACGCAAACCCATTGGCGGCATGCCGTGATGAAAAGCAAAACCGTGCATGCCCCCCGAATCAGCCTGACTTTCAGAACCATTCTGGATTGACTATACGAAACCTTTTTATAAATAAGCGTTAGGCCGTCTGAAAACCTTTTCAGACGGCCTAACGCTTATTTAACTTTAACCCGGCACACTCACGCCCCAAACGCAATCAAATGTTCCAAATCCATGCGGATACCGATGCGGCTGCCGACGGGGTGGTCGTGGTGGGCGGGCACTTGGGCGGCAACGGTTTCGCCGCTGTCGAGCTTGAGCGTGTAGATGAAATAGCTGCCTTTGAAATCCTTATCCAGCACTTCGGCGGTAATCGGGCTGGCGTGGTCGTGCACGATATCGTCGGGGCGGATAAGCACGTCCACTTCGCTGCAACATTGGCAGGCAAACGGCACGGTGCCGCAAAACTCGCCGACGGCCAGTTGTACGCAAGCCGCGCTTTTAACCTTGCCGCGCAGCATTACGCCGGTGCCGATAAAGCGGGCGGTATAGGTGTCGGCAGGCTCATGATAGAGCTTGTAGGGCGTATCCCACTGTTTCAGACGGCCTTCGTGCATGATGCCGATTTTGTCGGCCATCGCAAACGCCTCCTGTTGATCGTGCGTGACCAAAATCGCGCTGGTGTTTTCCTGTTTCAGCAGTTGGCGCACTTCTTTCGACAAGCGTGCGCGCAAGTCGGCATCGAGGTTGGAAAACGGCTCGTCGAGCAAAATCAGCTCGGGCTTGGGTGCAAGGGCGCGCGCAAGGGCCACGCGCTGTTGTTGGCCGCCTGAAAGCTGGTGCGGATAACGGCTGCCGTAGTCGGGCAAGCCGATTAATTCGAGCAGCTCGCCCACCCGCGCATGGCGTTCGGCGGCAGGCTGTTTGCTGATACCGAACGCGATATTCTGGGCGACGGTCAGATGCGGAAACAGCGCGTAATCCTGAAACACCATACCGATGCGGCGCAGGTGTGGCGGCATGGATGTGAGGCCGTCTGAAAGCGTGGTGCCGCTCAACACGATCTTGCCGCTTTCGGGCTGTTCAAACCCTGCAATCGAGCGCAGCGCGGTGGTTTTACCGCAGCCCGAATGCCCGAGCAGGCAGGCGATTTCGCCTTGTTCCAATGCAAAACCGAAATCCTGCAACACGGGTTTGCCGTCGAAAGAAAGATTAATTTGGGAAACTTCTAAAATCATGTGTTTTGCTCCGTGCGCGAAAACAGGATAACGGGCAGCAGGCCGGTTAAAACGATAAGCAGAGCGGGCAGCGCGGCATTGGCAAACTGCCCTTCGATGGTGAAAGCGTAAACACGCACGGCGAGCGTATCCCAATCATAAGGGCGCGTCATCAGCGTAATCGGCATTTCTTTCATCACGTCCACAAACGCCATCAGCACCGCCGTGCCGATTGCTCCTTTCAGCAACGGCAGATACACGCGCCACAACACGCCGCGGCCGGTGCAGCCGAGCGAACGCGCCGCTTCGGCCTGCGACGGGCTGATGCGCTCCAGCCCCGCCTCCACCGCCGCGTAACCGACGGCAAGAAAGCGGATGAGATACGCTGCCAACATTACTGCCAACGTGCCTTTCAAAATGCCGGTAGTGCCTTCGGGCAAATTTAAGTGTTCAATCAAAATATTGTCGAACCACGCCACCGGCACGAACACCCCCACCGCCAACACCGTGCCCGGAATGCCGTAACCCAGCGTAGCAATGCGTGCGGCAACGGCGGCGAAACGGCTTTTATCCGCACGCTTGGCCAAAGCCAGCAACAAAGCAACGACGGCAACCAATACGGCGGCGGCAAAGCTGGCCGCAAACGAATGCCACGCATGCAGCCACAGCGAAGTGTTGAAACCGTCATTCCAAGTTTCGTGCGCCCACACCACCAACTGAACCAGCGGAATAACAAACGCAAACAGCAAAATCAGGCCGCAATAAGCCGTTGCAAACCACTTGAGGCCGTCTGAAAGCGGCTTGCGGCGGTGTTGCTGCGCCTTGCCGGACTGATTGAAACGGCGGTTGCCGCGGCTGAGCTGTTCCAACGCCAACAGCACGAACACCAGCGTAATCAGCAAAGCGGCGAGCTGTTTGGCCGTTTCCAGCGAATAAAAATCAAACCACGCCTGATAAATCGCCGTGGTAAACGTGTCGTAGCCGAACACCGACACCGTGCCGAAATCGGCCAGTACTTCCATCAAAGCCAAAATCACGCCGCCGCCGATCCACGGCCGCGCCATCGGCAGAGCCAGCTTGAAAAACGCCCGCCGCGGCGACAAACCCAACGACGCGCCCGCCTCCAACGCCCGCTGCCCCATGCTGGAAAAAGCATTGCGCGCCAGCAGGTAAACATACGGATAAAACGTCAGGCTCATCACCACCGCCAACCCGAAACCGTTGCGCACATCGGGGAAAAACTGCGCTATGCCGTAGCGTTCGCGCATCAGCGTATTCAGCGGGCCGGTGTAGTCAAACAAACCGAGCTGGGTAAACGCCAATACATACGCCGGCACTGCCAACGGCAGCATCAACGCCCAAAAGAAAAACCGGCGCAGCGGAAAATCATACATCGCCGTCAGCCACGCGCAGGAAGTGCCCAGCACCGCCACACCCGCGCCCACGGCCAACACCAGAAACAAGGTGTTTTTCAACAATTGGGGCAATTGGTATTCCAGCAGAAACGACCAGATTTCCGCATCGAACTCACCCAATGCCGCCACAATCACCGCCAGCGGAATCAGAATCAGCACGATACAGGCGGTCAGCCACAAACGCGGCAATAAGAGTTTGGATACAGGCAGCTTCATAAGTTTTTTTCAGACGGCCTCATCAAGATGGAAAAAGAAATAAAGATATAAAAAACGGTATTATCAGTTGAGCATCCGCATAATGCAAACCCGATAACATCGTTTTTATTATAAATGATAATTTATATTGTTCTTAATACGATACTTCATTACAATACACAGATGAATGGCAATTGTTGTTCCCAATGAAACATTTACCTCTAAAACCGTTTCCATTTGCGAATAACAACCTGCCTCCACATCAACTTAAACTCAAGGTCATTGAAGAGGATCAGAAACATGATGAAAAAAGCACTTGCCGTTTCCGTAGCCATGCTGGCGGCCGCTCCCGTATTTGCCGAAGAACTGGTGGTTTACTCGTCTCGCGCCGACAACCTGCTGCGCCCCGTTGCCGAAGCCTACCAAAAGAAAACCGGCGTTACCATCAAACTGGTTAACGACAAAGCCGGCCCCCTGATGGAAAAACTCAAAGCCGAAGGCAGCAACAGCCCTGCCGACGTATTCATCACCGTTGACGGCGGCAACCTGTGGCAGGCCACCCAAATGGGCTTGCTGCGTCCCATCAACTCCGCAACCTTGAAAACCAACATCCCCGCCAACCTGCGCGACCCGAAAAACCAATGGTTCGGTCTCTCCGTACGCGCCCGCACCATTTTCTACAATACTCAAAAAGTGAAGCCTTCCGAGCTTTCCACCTATGCCAATCTGGCCGACCCGAAATGGAAAGGCCGCCTGTGCCTGCGCACGTCCAACAACGTCTATAACCAATCTTTGGTCGGCACCATGATTGCCAACCAAGGCCATGCCAAAACCGCCCAAATCGTGAAGGGCTGGGTCAACAACTTGGCCACCGAGCCGTTTGCCAACGACACCGCCATGCTTGAAGCCATCGGCGCAGGCCGTTGCGACGTGGGCATTGCCAACACCTACTACTACGGCCGCCTGATGGACAAACAGCCCAACCTGCCCGTTGGCGTATTCTTCGCCGACCAACAAGGTAAAGGCACACACGTCAACGTATCCGGCGCGGGCGTGACCAAGCACACCAAAAAAGCCGCCCAAGCGCAGAAATTCATCGAATGGTTGAGCGGCAGCGAAGCGCAAAACCTGTTTGCCGACCTGAACCACGAATATCCTGCCAACCCGAAAATCAACCCCGATCCGAAAGTGGCCAAATGGGGTAAATTCAAACAAGACGTGATCAACGTATCGGTAGCCGGCAGCAATCAGAAAAAAGCCGTAATGCTGATGAAACAGGCCGGTTATAAATAACCGTTTCTGTAAAACAAGGCGATGATCGAGCAGGCTGGGACCTTTGCAAAAGTACCAGATGTGGATGCAGTTCAAGGCGTAGCAGCACAGCGAGTGCAGACATATCACATAGATAGGCAAACGAGCGAGCAGCGCACAACGCAGAAATGCGCCGCAGATGGGGTTTTGCAAAGGTCTCAGGCCGTCTGAACGCTCATACAGCCCTCATCACTAACCGAAAGGCTGAACTTTGTTTGACGCAAAGTTCAGCCTTTTCCATAGGTTTCCAATAGGTTGCGACCTGTGCAAAGGTCTTCTTACAAGCTACGCCGGTTTGCCCAAATCGTGTTTCAACAACACCAAACCCGCACCTATCAGCATCACATCTTTAAACACAAAACCGTTAAAGCCGATCTGCAACAGCAGGCTCAACGTAACCAAGCCGGTTACAATAACCAGAACATCGCCCGCAATGCTCAGGCGCGGTTTGAAAAAACCTAAAAACAGCGAAATATAAGCCACGGCCTCTACCACCCCGAGCAGATAGCTGGCACCGTGCGCACCTAAAAGCGGATAAAGAAAGCCCAACCAAGTTTTCGGCAGCATGGCTTCCAAAGCGTCCACTTCAAACTGCATCCATTTGAAAATGCCGTAAACCAAAAAAACCAGAAATACTCCGGCGCGAAGGGCAGCAATATCAAAATTCGATTGTCGGAATGTTTGAATCAGTTTTTCCATTTTGATCACCTAAATAACCGGTTAAAAAATCTATCTACTGACATGGACGCATCCCGTGCCCGAAACTTACACCTATAATCAATTAACTTAACTTTTACCAAGGCAAACCCAACGCTGCATGCAACGCAAAGGCCGTCTGAAAAAATATTTCAGACGGCCTCGATATAACCAATAAACTTACCCCAGTTCCCGTTGTTTTTCGCTCAACAGATGATGGATATGGCGGGCAATTTCCTGCCTGTCCGCACCCGACGGCACGGGGTCGAGGAAATAAAGCTCCGCCGTACCGCCCGGCTGCGAAGCGATCATGCGGATAGATTCCACCAAACTGATGTCGCCGTAGTAAGCCATGGCCGGATTGGGGCTGCTGCCGTCGGGATTGGGATAACGGCACAACACCGGCACCAACGGCACGCCCGCTTCATTGGCTGCTTGGAAAAAGCTGGTTTTAAACGGCAGAATTTCTCGGCCTTCGCTGCTCGTGCCTTCGGGGAACAGCGTAACCGTGTCGCCGTTTTTCAATGCCTCGGTAACATGGCGGATTTTCTGGCTGTTGCCTTCGGTTCCTTTGTTGCGCGTAACATAAACCGTTTGCGCCTGTGTGGCGAGGTAGCCGACAACCGGCCATTTGGCCACATCGTCTTTGGCCACAAAACGGCCGGGGAAAGCGGCGTTAATGGCCATAATATCGAGCCATGAAATATGGTTGCAGATCATCATCTGCCCCTGCCCTTCTTTCGGCAGGTTGCCGTAAGTTTTGAGCTTCAGCCCGCAGGAAGCCAGCACGCGCAGCGACCATAATTGTATGGCGCGCAGTTTGCGTTGCTTGCTATAGAAAGGAAACAGGAAAAACATTTCGAGCATGCCGTAAAGCAAACAACCGGCTATGCAGAGAAGTCGGAAAACAGTGCGTAAGGTTTTCATGGTGTGTGAAGAAAAAATATAGGCAGGCCGTCTGAAAACAGGGTTCAGACGGCCTGACCGGTTTATTTTAATCGTGGGGCAAAACGTTGCAGATAACGGTCGTTCAAACGGTTGATGTCCATTAAAATCAACACGTCGGCGCAATTGAAGGCTTCATCTACGCAAGGTTCGCCGCAGAACCATGCTCCGGCGTTGAGATAGCCCTTGACCAGCGACGGGCAAACGGGATTTTCAACGGGGTTCAATTCGTCCCATTTCAGGGGATTGAGCGGGCGCACGCACCATTGCAGCGGTGCCAGATGTTTTTCTTTCAATGCGTGATACAGGCCGGCTGCCTCGTGGCCGCCGTCGGTGGTGCTGATGCTGCCGCAACCTATCATAAAACGCAGGTTTTCATCGCGCATAAATTTTACCAAGCCCGACCACAGCAGCATAATCAAGCCGCCGTTGCGGTAATCGGGATGGATGCAGGCTCTGCCGAGTTCTACGGTTTGGGGCAGAATGTCTTTCAAAGGGGAAAGGTCGAATTCGTGCTCGCTGTACCACGAGCCTACGGCTCGGGCGCTTTCTTCGGTAATCAGGCGGTAGCAGCCGATGACTTCGCCGGTGGCATCGTCGAAAGCCAGCAAATGGTGGCAGTGTTCGTCGTATTCATCCACATCCAAACCGTTGCCGCTTTGAATGTCTGCGCCCAATTCTTCGGCGAATACTTGGTAACGCAGGCGTTGCGCGGCTTCGATTTCTTGTTGGTTTTCCGCCAATCGCACGCTGAGGCCGATTTTGGGGCCGGTGGTGTTGAAACGGCTTTTATGGGGCATACAAGCTCTCATAGTCAGTAAGTAAGCCCGCTAGTATAGCAGAGTGTTTTTTACTTTTTCCATAAGCAATATCTTATGTTTATCTACGGCTTGGTCGGAACGGGGCCGTCTGAAAGCACAATTTGCCGCACATTGCCTGAAAAGCGTTCCCATCTTCCCAGGCGAACACCGCAATCTGCAAGGCTGCAACATTCTTTGCGCCGTATTGCGGCAAACCTTTATACGGAGAAAAAATCTGCTCATAATAGCGGTTTGTCGGCACACCGCAAACATGATGATTCTGCAACACCTTGCCGATTCGACGAACGCAACGGCGCACCGCCATTTACCGGCAATCTGCCGAACATGTCTCCGAGGTCGTCTGAAACCGATTACTGCACATTACAGGTTGTCATTCCCATGAAATCCTCTTTTTCAACACATTACCGGATACTCAAGCGAAAAATCATCCACAAACTCAACCAAACCCAACGGCTGTCGCGCAAAACGCTGGCTTTTATGTTCCTGCTCGCCGGTGCCGCGCTGGTGGCTTTGGTGTCGCTGGCCTTTGCCAAAATGGCCGACTGGGCATTAGAAGAAAATGCGCGGCTGGTTAAAGAATACCCGTGGTTTGCGTGGGTAGCCCTGCCGCTCGGCCTGCCTTTGATTGTGTGGCTGACGCGCCGTTTCGCGCCCTATACCGCCGGCAGCGGCATTCCGCAGGTGCTGGCTTCATTGTCGTTACCCTACGGCGCACAAAAAACGCGGCTGATTTCGCTGTGGCAAACCATGCTGAAAATCCCGCTTACCTTCTTGGGTATGCTCGCGGGCGCGTCTATCGGGCGTGAAGGGCCTTCGGTGCAAGTCGGTGCCGCCGTAATGTCGGCTTGGGGCGCATGGTGCAAAAAACACAATATTGCCTTCAAAGGCATGCAGGAAAACGATTTGATTGCCGCAGGCGCGGCAGGCGGTTTGGCCGCTGCTTTTAACGCTCCGCTGGCCGGTGTGGTGTTTGCCATCGAGGAATTGGGGCGCGGCATACTGTTGCGCTGGGAGCGGCAGATTTTCATCGGCGTCTTGGCAGCCGGTTTCATTCAGGTAGCCATTCAGGGCAACAACCCCTATTTCTCAGGCTTTCACGGCACCGAGTTGGACGACATGCTGATTTGGGTATTGCTGAGCGCACTGGTGTGCGGCGTGGCCGGCGGCCTGTTTGCCCGTATGCTGTATAAAGGTGCGGCGGCCTTTTCGCCCGAAAAATACCGCGGCTGGATACGCCGCCATCCCATTATGTTGGCCGGCGTTATCGGCGTACTGCTGGCCGCACTCGGTACGATTTATCAAGGACAGACATTCGGCACCGGCTATCACGAAGCCTCCGACGCTTTACGCCGCATGTATGACGCGCCTTTCGGTGTGGCCGCAGCCAAATGGCTTGCCACCGTGCTGTCTTACTGGGCGGGCATCCCCGGCGGCATTTTCACACCCTCGCTCACCGTCGGCGCCATGATCGGCCAGCACATCGCCCAATTTGCCGACCTGCAAACCGGCGTCAACGTTTTGGTGTTAATCTGCATGACCGCCTTTTTGGCCGCCGCCACGCAATCTCCACTTACCTCCAGCGTTGTCGTGATGGAAATGACGGGCGGACAGAATCTGTTGTTTTGGCTGTTGATTGGTGCTATTTTTGCATCTCAAGTGTCGCGCCAGTTTTCACCCAAGCCGTTTTACCATGCGGCAGGCGCACGTTTCCGGCAGCGTGTTCAGGAAGAATATGCCGCCAAACAGGTCGATATTAAGGAGAACCGATAAATGGCAGTGAATCTAAAAGAAAAATACGCAGCAGAATTACTTACCGTAGACGGCGCACAGGTTTTTATCGGGCAGGCAGGCGTGAAGAAAGCCGCCCATGACGATTTAACGCTGATCGTATTAAATACCGACAATACCGTCGGCGCGGTATTCACGCAAAACCGCTTCTGCGCCGCCCCCGTACACATTGCCAAAGAACATCTGTCCAACGAAAACGGCATCCGCGCTTTGGTTATCAACACCGGCAATGCCAACGCCGGCACAGGTCTCAAAGGCCGTGAAGATGCCGTAACCGTTTGCCGTGCCGTCGCCAAACAAATAGGCTGCGAACCGGAGCAGGTGCTGCCCTTCTCTACCGGCGTGATTCTCGAGCCGCTGCCCGCTGCCAAAATCGTCTCCGCCCTGCCCAACGTAAAACCCGCACATTGGAACGATGCCGCGCGCGCCATCATGACCACCGACACCGTGCCGAAATCCGCCAGCCGCGAAGGCAGAATCGGCAACAACCACACCGTGCGCGCCACCGGCATTGCCAAAGGCGCGGGCATGATTTGCCCCAACATGGCCACCATGCTCGGCTTTATCGTGTGCGATGCCAACGTATCCCAGCCCGTGCTGCAAATGCTCACACAAGAAATCGCCGACCTTTCTTTCAACGCCATTACCGTTGACGGCGACACCAGCACCAACGACAGCTTCGTCATCGTAGCCACCGGCAAATGCGGCCAAAATGAAATCGACAATATCGCCGACCCGCGTTACGACCAACTGAAAGAGCTGCTCGGCAGCCTTGCACTCGAATTGGCGCAAGCCATTGTGCGCGACGGTGAAGGCGCCACCAAATTCATTACCATTCACGTAGAAAACGCCGCCAGCCGCGAAGAAGCGCGCAAAGTTGCCTATTCCATCGCCCATTCGCCTTTGGTGAAAACCGCGTTTTTCGCCTCCGACCCCAATCTCGGCCGCCTGCTTGCCGCCATCGGCTATTCCGGTTTGGAAAACTTCGATACCGACAAAGTACGCTTGTGGTTAGGTTCTGCTTTGGTTGCGGAACACGGCGGCAGAGCCGAGAGCTACACCGAAGAAGCCGGGCAGATGATCATGAACCAAGACGAAATTACCGTGCGCGTCGATCTGCAACGCGGCGGCGAACAGGCCACGGTTTATACCTGCGACTTATCGCATAATTACGTGTCGATTAATGCCGACTACCGCAGCTAATTAAACACAAATGTTTTGAAATAAGAGAGGTGTAGGAAATTCTAGCGTTGTTTACACTTTCCGTTTTTTGCATGCAGACCCATTTTGGGATTTTTGAGGGTTGTCAAGAATGCCGAAAGGCACGGTGAAGCCGCATCGTTCTTGAGAATACTCAAAAATCACGAAACCATCATTCCTGCAAAAAACAAAAGCTGTTTGGTATAAAAAGTGTAAATAACCCGACCTTTTCCAACACATGAGGCCGTCTGAAAAAATTCAGACGGCCTCATGTTATTTCATTGCTTCGTTCGATTACTTAAACATCACAAAGCATGTGCGCAACCCGACACCATTTGTTTCAAGGCATCAGGCTGGAGGATGCGGATATGCTTGTGCTCCACCAAAATCAAACCTTCCTGATGGAACTTCGACAAGGTTCGGCTTACCGTTTCCAGCTTCAACCCCAAATAGCTGCCGATCTCCTCGCGCGACATACGCAAAATAAAATCGTTTGCCGCAAAGCCGCGCGAATAAAGGCGGTTGGACAAGTTTAATAAAAAAGCCGCCAAACGCTCTTCGGCACGCATATTGCCCAGCAACAGCATCACACCCTGATCACGCACGATTTCACGGCTCATCATACGGAAGAAATGGGTTTGCAGGCTGGGGATTTTCTGCCCCAACTCTTCCATATGCGCAAAAGGCAGTTCGCACACTTCGCTGTCTTCCAAAGCAACCGCATCACAACTGTGCGTATGGGAGCAGATACCGTCCATACCGATCAGCTCGCCCGACATAAAAAAGCCGGTAACCTGATCACGCCCGTCTTGGCTGGCGATGGTCGTTTTGAAAAAACCTGTGCGAATAGCAAAAAGAGAGCTGAAAGCATCGCCCGCGCGAAACAGGCATTCGCCTTTTTTCAATTTGCGGCTTTGGCGGATCACGGCATCAAGTTGGGCAAACTCGGCCGGCATCAGACCTACGGGGAGACACAACTCGCGCAGAGAGCATGTCGAACACAATGTTTTCATCTGGTTTGGTACAGTATGTGCTGGCATACCCGGTTAACCTTTATTCATAAGCAGCGTGTGATATTACCCCGACTAATCAAATATTGACTCGCATCAAGGCACGTTGTCGATAACTTGCTTATTCTAGCAAAATACCCTTATTTTGCCTATGGATTAAAAATAACGGCTAAAGCTTCACTTAACCGCGCCTACACCGTACAACAAACAGGCTTTAAACAACACACGAAACCACACATGAATACCATCAATATCGCCATTGCCAGCCAATCGCCCGAATTCGACCGTAACCTGATCGCATCGCTGCCTTCCAGCGGCCCGCGTTATACTTCCTACCCCACCGCCGACCGCTTTCACAGCGGCTTTGATGCGCAAGAATACATTCATTCGCTGGATATGCGCCAAGCGGGCAGCCCAAACCAACCGCTGTCGCTGTATATCCATATTCCCTTCTGCAACACCATCTGCTATTACTGCGGCTGCAACAAAATCATCACCAAAGACACATCCCGCGCCGATGCCTATATCGAATATCTGGAAAAAGAACTCAACCTGCTGGCACCGCACTTAAACGGCCGCCATCCGCTGATACAGCTGCACTTCGGCGGCGGCACGCCCACTTTTTTGAATGACGGACAACTTGAGCGCGTTTTCGGCATGATCCGCCGCCATTTCGACTTACTGCCCGACGGTGAATACTCGATTGAAATCGACCCCCGCAAAGTCAGCCGCGAGACCGTGCTGCATTTGGGCAGGCTCGGCTTCAACCGCATGAGCGTCGGCATTCAGGATTTCGACCCCGAAGTACAAAAAGCCGTCAACCGCATTCAAACCGTCGAAGAAACCAGAGAAGTGATCGAAGCCGCCCGCGAAGCCGGATTCAAATCGGTGAGCGTGGATTTGATTTACGGCCTGCCGCATCAAACGCCCGAAAGCATCAAGCCCACTATCGACACCGTGCTCTCGCTCAATCCCGACCGTTTGGCGCTTTACCACTATGCCCACCTGCCCCACATTTTCAAACCGCAGCGGCGCATCGATACCGCCGCCGTACCCGACAGCGAAGCAAAACTCGACATCCTGCAATATGCGGTGCAAACGCTGACGGCGCGCGGCTATGTATTTATCGGCATGGATCATTTTGCCAAGCCCGAAGACGAGTTGTGCATCGCCCTGAAAGAAGGCCGTCTGCAACGCAACTTCCAAGGCTATTCGACTTATGCCGACTGCGACCTGATCGCCATCGGCGTTTCTTCCATCGGCAAAATCGGCAATGCCTACGTTCAAAACGAACGCGACATCGACGCCTATTACGCCGCCATCGACGCAGGCCGCCTGCCGGTGATGCGCGGCTACCGTCTCAACAGCGACGACTTATTGCGCCGCGACATCATTCAAGATTTGATGTGCCGCTTTTCTCTCGAATTCCCAACCTACGAAAGCCTGTTCAATATTTCGTTTGCAGACTATTTCAGCCAAGAGCTGCAAGATTTGCAGGATTTGGCCGAACTCGGCCTGTTACGCCTAAAACCCGGCGGGTTAACGGTAACGCCCAAAGGCAGATTCCTTATCCGCAATATTGCTATGGTTTTTGACTACCATCTCCGCCATAAAGAAACCACGGCGCAATACTCCAAAACCGTTTAAAGCAGGTTTAAACAGAAAGAATAAAAACGCAAAACCGGTCTTAAACGGCTTTTCAGACGGCCTCTTGCAATATCCCTGCAACCGGCCGTCTGAAAAACACTGATGCGGCAAACCATTGAACATAGCGTATTTTTCAAGCAGAATGAGACCTTTGCAAAACCCTCGGATGCGGATGCAGTTCGAAGTCTTGCAAAGGTATCAGAATGTTTCTTTTTTTTGCCACTGTTTATGGAACAACTCGAGTTCTTTGCCATTCCCAGCCCCTGTATCGGCGTATGCGAAGCCAACAGCAAAGGCTATTGCAAAGGCTGCCTGCGCAGTCGGGAAGAGCGGCTCTATTGGCTTAATATGTCCGACGCACAAAAACACCAAGTCATGCGCCTGATTGCCATGCGCCGCAGCAAACTGCAAAAAGCCGCACGCGAAGGGCAAATCTCCACCGAATTACCCGACCAAATGGGATTTGATTTCTAATCAAATCGTTGCGGCAAATATGCTCCTACCCCGCTCACGACTAAACCGATTGCAAGCAGGCATGCTTTCCCATAACGAGTACCGCCCATTTCAACCAACATCACAACCGCTTTTCTAAGCAATGGATAAAAAAAGCGGAGCATATATGCCCCGCTTTTTTACTCTGCTTGCCGGCCGCCCTCCAGCATCAACACCATCTGCCGCAACTCCAAAGGCAGCTCGGCCTTCAAATGCAACGGCTCGCCCGTGAGCGGGTGCTGCAAATGCAACTCCGCCGCATGTAGAAACATCCGCTTCAAACCCAATTTGTGCAGCCGTTTGTTGGCCTGATAATCGCCATAGCGTTCGTCGCCCGCAATCGGGCAATGCTGCGACTGCATGTGCACGCGGATTTGATGGGTGCGGCCGGTTTTCAAGGTGGCTTCCACCAATGTTAAATGCGAAAGGCCGACCTGATGCAGCAGGCCGTCTGAAAAACGCTTCAATACACGGAACACCGTATGCGCATGCTGGCCGTTTTCACTCACGCGTACCATTTTTTCGCCTTGTGCGCCCGTGTATTTGAACAGCGGCAGTTTCACATTCAACTTATCCTGCGCCAGCTTTCCTACGCCCAAGGCCAGATAAACTTTTTTCGGATGGTCGTTGCGGATGGCTTCGTGCAGCTTTACCAACGCACTGCGCTTTTTCGCAATCATCAACAACCCGCTGGTGTCTTTGTCCAAACGGTGCACCAGCTCCAGATAACGCGCTTCGGGTCGGGCGCGGCGCAATTGCTCGATCACGCCGAAACTTACCCCGCTGCCGCCGTGCACCGCTACGCCGCTGGGCTTGTTCACCACCAGCATCGCATCGTCTTCGTAAACGATTTCAAAATCACGCGCAGGCACGGGCATGTTTTCAGACGGCCTCTGCTTTTCGGCAATGCGCACCGGCGGAATACGCAAAACATCGCCCGCTTCTATGCGGTCGGTAGGCTTGCAGCGTTTTTTATTCAAGCGTACTTCGCCTGCGCGGATGATGCGCTGGATATGGCTTTTGGGCACCCCTTTCAAAATCTTGATTAAAAAGTTGTCGAGCCGCTGCCCTGCGTCTTCCGCAGTGATGCTGATGTGGTTAACCAAGTCTTTGCTAATTGTCGGCATTTTCTCTATAATCCGCTTACGTTTTCGGGGGCCGTTTTACAGATTGTTCAGGCCGTCTGAAAACTTATTGTAAACTGGAATTTTATACTAAAAAGCACGCCACAAAGCATTTCCTTCATCTGCCGCCAAGCCCGGCGGGTGAAGACGTAATTAAGTTTAACCTTTTCCGGCAGGCTTTCCGTCAGGCATAAGACGCACCTGGTTGATTCGCGCGCAGCCGTTGGTAACAAAGCCGCCGGACAGCAATGAAGAAGACGGCTCAGATTTATTGTGTTTCGCAGCATTCATCACAGCGAAACAGCAGGTATACCGCTCTGCGTCTGTTTAACTGTTCTGCCACCTGTTTTGGCATGAAAAAACCATTATTGCCGACCAAGCAATTTCAGCGGCGGCATCTATAAACAACAGCAAACAGCCGGCAACACAAACCTTAACGTATGCCTATCGTTCTTTATTTTCCTTCTCGTTCAGATAATGCCCCACACGCCGTTTCAGACGGCCTGACCATTGGCGGCTTATAAGCGTTGAATACTGATTACCGGCCTCGTGGGTGCTCAAAAACGAGGTGGTTATGAAACGAATGTTATTTAATGCCACGCAGGCCGAAGAGCTGCGCGTGGCGATTGTCGACGGGCAAACGCTGCTCGATCTTGACATCGAAACGCTGGGCAAAGAACAGCGCAAAGGCAATATCTATAAAGGTGTGATTACCCGCATCGAACCGTCGCTGGAAGCGTGTTTCGTCGATTACGGCACCGACCGCCACGGTTTCCTCCCTTTCAAAGAAGTTTCCCGTTCCTATTTCCAAGACTACGAAGGCGGCCGCGCCCGCATCCAAGACGTGCTGAAAGAAGGCATGCAGGTAATCGTGCAGGTTGAAAAAGACGAGCGCGGCAACAAAGGCGCTGCGTTAACTACCTTCATCAGCCTGGCCGGTCGTTATCTGGTTTTAATGCCCAACAACCCGCGCAGCGGCGGCGTATCGCGCCGCATCGAAGGCGAAGAACGTCAAGAATTGAAAGCCGCCATGGCCGAATTGGACGTGCCGCGCGGCATGAGCCTGATCGCCCGCACCGCCGGCATCGGCCGCAGCGTGGAAGAGCTGCAATGGGATTTCAACTACCTGCAACAATTGTGGCAGGCCATCGAAGAAGCCGGCCGTGCGCACAACGAGCCTTACCTGCTCTTTATGGAAAGCTCGCTGCTTATCCGCGCCATCCGCGACTACTTCCGCCCCGACATCGGCGAAATCTTGGTCGACAACCAAGAAGTGTATGATCAGATTTCCGAATTTATGTCGTATGTGATGCCCAACAACGTAGGCCGTCTGAAACTCTATCAAGACCACACTCCGCTGTTTTCGCGTTTCCAAATCGAACACCAAATCGAAAGCGCATTTTCGCGCAGCGTCAGCCTGCCTTCCGGCGGCGCGATTGTGATCGACCACACCGAAGCACTGGTTTCCATCGACGTAAACTCCGCACGCGCCACCCGCGGTGCCGACATCGAAGACACCGCCTTCAAAACCAATATGGAAGCCGCCGAAGAAGTGGCCCGCCAAATGCGCCTGCGCGACTTGGGCGGCTTGGTGGTGATCGACTTCATCGACATGGAAAACCCCAAGCATCAGCGCGATGTGGAAAACGTCTTGCGCGATGCCCTGAAAAAAGACCGCGCCCGCGTACAAATGGGCAAACTCTCCCGCTTCGGCCTGCTTGAATTATCGCGCCAACGCCTGAAACCCGCATTGGGCGAAAGCAGCCATAACGCCTGCCCGCGTTGTGGCGGCACAGGCGTCATCCGCAGTATCGAATCCACCGCCCTGCATGTGCTGCGCATCATTCAGGAAGAAGCCATGAAAGACAATACCGGCGAAGTACACGCACAAGTGCCGGTAGATGTGGCTACCTTCCTGCTCAACGAAAAACGTGCCGAACTTTTCGGTATGGAAGAGCGTTTGGACGTATCCGTTTTCCTGATTCCCAATATCCATCTCGAAAACCCGCACTACGACGTTACCCGCGTGCGTACCGATGATGTGGACGATAACGCCGAGCCGAGCTACAAGCGTGTTGTCGAACCCGAAGAAGACGAAACCGCCAAACCTTTCGGCGGCGAAAAAGCCAAAACCGCCCGCCCCGAACCCGCCGTAAAAGGCGTGAAGCACACCCAGCCTGCTCCGATTGTTAGCGAAGCCCCCGCATCTTCTTCTTGGTGGACAGGTTTCAAATCATGGCTCGGCAAAGTATTCGGCGGCAGCAAAAACGAATCCGAAAAAGCCCCCGAAACAGAAAAATCGGAAAAACGCCACGGCAACCGCCCGAACAGCCGCCGCACGTCCAACCGCCGTCAAAATCCGCGCCGCAACCAAAATCTCAAACGCCAAGATAGCGACGACACCCAAGCAGATGTGCGTACAGCCGATGCAGATTCTCATGAAAGCATCAAAGAAAACAACAAGGAAACACGCAGTAACCGCCGCAGTCAAAACGACCGTCGCGAACGCAGCCGCCAAAACGCAGCCGAAGCGTGCCAGTCCGACGCCGAAACCAAAGCCGTTGCCAAAGAAAGCGGCAATCGCGAACAGCGTCAAGACAACCGCCGCCGCAACCGTAACGATAAAGCCGCAACTGCCGCTGCCGTAGCCGCCCTGCCGAATGTTGCCGAGAGCGTTCAGGAGAACACCGCTCCTGCTGCCGAAGCCGTCCGTACCGATAAAACAGCCGGCAACAGTGAAAGAGAAAACCGTTCTCCGCGCCAAGAACGCAGCCGCAATCGCGACCGCGACCAACAACGCGAACGCCGTAACAGCAGCAAAAAACGGAACATTCCATCCGCAGCCAAAATCGAGCAGTATTTGAGCATCGAAGAAGCTGCCGACAAAGTCCGCTTTGCCGTGGCACATGTATTCGGAGAAGCCGAAGAAGCACCTTTGGCCGTTGCCGTTGCTGCTCCTTTGGCACAGGCAAACACAGCCGTTGCTGCTGAAACAGACAGCCCGCTGGTGGTGGTTGTTCCGGAAATCGACACCGACACCGCCGAATCAGCACCTGCCCTGTTTGCTATCGAATCAGATTCAGCCGTTGCATCTTCAGCACCTTCCGCTCCGGCAGAAAATACCGTCGATACTGACGAACAAAGCATGATTGCTGCTGCGATTGCTAATGTAGAAGAAGCAGTCAATACCGTTTTCGGTATCGGCCATATAGAAAATGAAACGGTTGGCGAAGTGCAAAATGAAGTTTCAACCTCAGAACATGCACTCTCAACAACCCCTACCGAAAGCCAACCGAAAGCGGTTTCAGACGGCCTCAACTTAGGCGGCTTAGTACTGGTGGAAACACGCGCGGATGCTTTGGCAGCAGCATCTGCATCAACGCACACCGAAGCCTCAAGCGGGCTGCGACGCGCGGACGTGACGAAACCGGTAGAAACCGCACTTCATGATGAAGCCCCTCTGGTGCAAGTAGAAACGCACCGATAAAACAGGATGCATCCCAACGCCCGATCGCTCATGCCATCGGGCGTTTTTTTCAGCCTGAGACCTTTGCAAAACCCTCAAAAATCCTCTAAATTCCCACTCACATCAAACTCCGAGAATTTAGAGGATTTTGTTCATGAGCAGCTTTTTGCACACCGATGCCCTCCACCACATCGAAAAACATCTCGACCGCTTCCCACTCATCAAACTCGACCGTATTCTTGACTGGACACCCATCGAACAATACCTCGCCGGCCGCAAAACCCGCTACGTGCGCGACAACGGCGGCCGTCCCGCCTATCCTTTGCTCTCCATGTTCAAAGCCGTCCTGCTCGGCCAATGGCACAGCCTCTCCGACCCCGAACTCGAATACAGCCTCATCACCCGCATCGATTTCCAACTCTTCTGCCGCTTCGACGACTTCCTCATTCCCGACCACGGCACCCTTTGCCGTTTCCGCAACTGGCTGGCACAAGACAACACCTTGGCCGAACTATTGGATCTGATTAACCGCCAACTGACTGACCAGGGCTTAAAAGTAGAGAAAGCATCCGCCGCCATCGTTGACGCCACCATTATTCAGACGGCCGGCGGCAAACAGCGTCAGGCCATCGAAGTGGATGACGAAGGCGTTGTCTGTGGCGAAACCACCCC
>NZ_LGZA01000028.1:0-38969 GCF_001308005.1 Neisseria sp. 74A18 | reverse complement strand
ATAAGAGACAAGTATATGAATGTATAATTATGAATATTAAGAGAATTAAAAGAGAATTTTTGCGAGTAAGGAGCGTATATGTCGGATTTGGATGATTTTGTGAAAAATAACGCCCCTTCAGGCAAAAAATCCAAACTGGACGACTTTGCCGAAGAGATTTTCACCTTAAAAAATCTTGGTTATTCAGAAAAAGATATTGTGCGTTTTTTGTTGGAAAAAAAAGCCGTATCTGTTACTCAGCCGACTTTAAATAGGTTTATTAGAAGTAGAAAGTCTGCTTGCTCGGTTTTCAAACAACCCGAAAATATTGCTTTTTCTTCAAATCAATCAGTGCTCAATGATCAAGGACAACAAGGTAAAAATGAAGAGAGAATTCCCGTGTTTGAATTTAAGCCGGGCGAATTCGACGTTAATAAGTTTGTCGGCTAAGAAAAAAGCCGTCTGATTTTTTCAGACGGCCTCAAATCACCATTTTCAATCAAGTTCCAAAATAGCCTCAATGCGGGATAAAACATCTTGCACCACATAATCGGGAACCTTCTCTTTCAACGCTGCTTTTCGTGCCTTCCAATCCAGTGATTTGAGCTGGTGGCAATGAATATTACCTTGAGTATGGGTTCCGGCTCCGAGCAGGCTGGAAAGCATTCCCCTAGCGGCTTCGGCTTTGCCTTGTGAAATGGGACAGGCAAAAACCAGTCCCATCGCTTTGTTAAATGCTTTGGCCGATACCACCAAAGCAAAATGATCTCCCTGCATTTCCTTTCCTGATGCAGGATCAAATCGAAGATGGATAATATCGCCTTTTTCCGGGATATACGTCATTCGGCAATCTCCTTGCCAACATCCGGCATTTCTTCCCACCCTTCAGCACGAGGGGCATCACCTTGCATCTCTGATAGCAATTCCGACAGCTTATATCGTGGCCGTTTAACTGCCTTAATCACGATCGTTTGCCCTCTGACTTCGGTTTGCAGTTCATCACCAATTTGCAGACCGAGCTGGCTGATAATCTCTTTGGGAAAGCGCACTGCCGCGCTGTTTCCCCATTTCTGTAACTTCATACTGATACTCCCATTGACGTGTATCTACATTGTAGATACTTTGGATTTGAGTGTCAAAAATATGCCTTCCAAAACCAACTTATCCACAAAAAACGTGAATATCCCCCCTGCTAAACACTTTAAACGTTTATTTCCAAATTGAAAAATAATTTGCACAAAAAATCATCAGGCCGAATGGCCTTATTAATATCTGTAAGTGGTCTCTGATGTGATCTCTGTATAGATATTGTCCTCGGCGTACAAAGTTCTCTGTTCAATATGTACAGTGTACTTTGCACAATATGTACAAAGACATGATTTTATTGACTAAATTCCAGTAATAGAAAAGGCCGTCTGAAAACGGACACCAACGGTTTCAGACGGCCTTAATACCCGAATTTACGAAAAAAGCATAAAAAAACGGCCGATGCAGTGCATTGACCGTAACAAAAAGCCTTTGAATTGCTCAAAAACAGGGTGAAAATCATTTGTTTAGGACGTATGGGTAATAGTAAGCCGCGGGATGCCGTCAGGTCTTATTTGCCTGATTTCATACCGCCTTTTTTCAAATAGTTTTGTATTGCTTGATACCCGTCATTACCTGATAGATCAGGTTTTTCGGGCGGGGGCTTGTCGGGCTTTTCTTGCGGTGGGGCGTGCTTCTGACGCTCTTTTGCAGCTGCATCCAGTTCTCGCCGCGTGCGTTCTTCCTGTGCTTTCAATGCCACTTCAGACGGCCTGTTCGGTTGGTTATTATCGTTATGATAAAAACCTAACCAGCCTTTAAGAATGCTCCGCTCCATAATGGGGCGAAGATCGAGATTTTGATTGTGGAATGCCGCCAGTTGCTTAATGGCGGTTTTTTTTGCCCCTGTGCCCGCTTTTTTACCAGCCTCAATCCGCATATCGAGATAGTTGTGCCACAAATCCAGCGGGATGAATTTCGGCAGGCGGTAATTATCTCGGTCGTAGTGGTGGCGGCTGTTCTTTTCGGGAACGGGAATGCCCCGCAATTCGCAGATTTTGTCCAACAGAACCTCGCGGTTGAGATACCAGTGCATTCTGCCGTGTACCCCGCCGCGCCGATATTGCACCAAGCCGAGCTTAAGCAGGGTGCGGCGTACTTTTTCATAGCCGCGCCGTGTCAGACCGAGTTCCTGCTTCAAATCCGCAGCTGTCTTGTAGAGCCAGCCGCACCGCTTCGGCTCTTTATCGGCCACATCGCTCCACCAAAACAGATTAGATAGAAACGAAGCCGCCTGAAAATCATGTGCGCACACGGGCATAAACTCGTCATAGATCTGGACGAATTTTTCGCTTAGGTGTGGGCGCAGGTCAGCGATAAGCATTTAATGATTTCCGTTTAACGCTATGCGTTATATAATATATCCATGATTCAAACTTTTAACTGCAAACATACAGAGCAACTGTTTCAAGGCCGCTGCCCATTGAAATTCAGGGCTATCCGCAAGACGGCGGAACGCAAGCTGCAAATGTTGGATTCTGCTGTTACCGTGGATTTTCTGCGTTCCCCGCCCGGCAACAGGCTTGAAGCACTCAAAGGCAGCCGTATCGGACAGTTCAGCATCCGCATCAACGACCAATGGCGGGTTTGCTTCCGTTTTGAAAACGGACATGCCTACGATGTTGAAATTGTCGATTACCATTAAGGAGCTACCATGAATAACAAAATGAGACCCATACACCCCGGCGAAATTTTGCGCGAAGAGTACCTGATTCCGCTCGACATAACGGCCAACGCCCTGTCTGTCGCCCTGCATGTGCCCGCACCGCGTATTAACGACATCGTGCGCGAAAAGCGGGGCATCAGTCCCGACACCGCCTTGCGCCTCGCCCGTTATTTCGGCGGCGATGCACAAAGCTGGCTGAACCTGCAAAACGCCTACGATCTGAAAATGGCGGAACAGTCTCTGAAACAGGAAATCGACCACATTATTCCCATGCAGGCATAAACAGCCGCAACAATCGCCATACAACGGAGCCGTAACAGGTTCTGTTTTTTTATGCGCGTATAGGGGCATAAACTCGTCATAGACTTGGACGAATTTTTCGGTTAAGTGTGGGCGCGGGTCTGAGATAAGCATTTGGTTTTTTTTAATGACTATGCTTTAAATTTTCGAATTTTCTCTACCTGATATAGGCGCGGATTTATTTTTACTTTTCCACCCGTCAGTATTTGAATCCTGTACGCTTGCTTTTCCGGAACAACCTCCTGCCATTGTGTTACCGCAGACGGACTAATTCCCAAAGCTCTAGCAACAGCAATTTTCGTACCATAAAAAGCAATAACATCTTTAGTTAGCATAATGAAATATTCTCTTTTTTAAGTTCTCTTAAAGTATAGATGTAAAGAATACTTAAATCAACATGAGTTAAGATAACTTAAAGCTAAAATAATTCCGAGAAGAGGTTCCTTGTGCAAGCAAATACAATCGGAGAGCGTATCCGAAAAATGAGGAAAGACATGAATCTGACCCAACAAGATTTAGCCAAAAGGCTAAAAGATGTGTCTCATGTCGCAATCTCTCAGTGGGAATCAAATACCACAAAACCTAATGCAGAGAATTTGTATGATCTCTCAACTCTCTTTGGCTGCGATTTGGGTTGGTTGTTGAAAGGAATTGAAAGTGAAGCTAGTAATGCAAACTTCATTTCTGAAATTTCTTCTGAAAAAATTCCCATTCTTAACTATAAAGATGTTTATAAAATTAATGAGGATTCTCCTTTTATATCAACAACAGGAGAATTCATCATGACTGACATCAAGAGTTCAAAACTTACCTTTGCCTTGAAACTCGAGGGAGACTCAATGGCAAATGATTTTTTAAATGGTGACATCATCATCATTGACCCAATGGAAAAACCCGAGCCGGGAGAGTTCGTATTGGCAGTCGTAGGTGAGGATGTCTTATTTAGAAAATACCGTGTTGACAATCTTGGGCAATTTTCTCTTCAGCCCCTTAATCCTGATTACCCTGTAATTTCATCAAATGATACGGAAATTCGAATTATTGGAATTTTGGTTGAACACAGAATTTATAGGAGAAAACGATAAGAAAGGCCGTCTGAAAATTTTCAGACGGCCTTAGTTAAAATTAAATTAAGCCTTTATCAATACATCTGCGGAAATACCGAGCTTGTCATGAATCCTGCGGATCATCGCCAGCGTCAGTGGACGTTTACCATTAAACACTTCATAAACCCGATTGGGCTTGCCGATAATCCCGTCCATATCTTTTACATCCAACCCCAATTGTTCCATACGAAATTTAATGGCTTCAATCGGTTCCGGCGGCTCTATCGGATAGTGGTTTGATTCGTAAATGCCGACTAAATCAACCAATACTTCAAAATAATCTGCCTCTTCCTTTGGAGCGGTATCAGGCTCGCGGTCAAAAAAATCCCCTAAAAGTTTTAATGCTTTTTGGTAATCGGCTTCCGTTTTTAATGGTTTGATTGGAGGTAAAACAATCATCTTCAATCCTTTCATCGTTCGACAGTCTCTGCATCTATCCCATCATATTGCTGATGAGTACCAATAAATTTTATGTAAGCGGATTGTGCGGAAAACCAAAATGAAACAACCAACCTATAACGATTTCCTTTGATATTAAAAACAACCCGATTATTTTTTAGAATGCTTGCGCTACCAAACTGCTTTTTAATATCGTGCATATCCTGCCATTGAGCTTTTTTTATTTCATCGTACCATGCTTTCAGCGGTTGCTCTGTTTCCGGGTGCTTCGCCCAAAACTCCCTTAACGTTGAAACGGAAATAACTTTCATGAAAAAACCTGTCATTCTGTGACACCTGAACAATAGTCCCATAATGGGATTTTGTCAATTCTATAATTGTAAAAAGGCCGCCTGAGAATTTTCAGACGGCCTTTTTGTACCTATTAAATCAACTTCTTTCTGCTAGATGGAAATAAAATAAAAATGTTTATTTTCAATTTGATATATTTTAAATTTAAGATAACTTTAATTAGTGCTTGTGTATAAATTTAAGTTATCTTAAAATAACTCAAACAGTAAACCAAAGCTCTTTAACAACTTGAAATCGTAGCAACCGGCCTTTGGAGTCGTCTAAGTCCTCATACTTATTATTGGCTGAAACGTGCAGGCTTCACTAAAACTTTAGACGGCAAGCGTAGAAAAGGCTTCGAACCTTTGGGTAAACAAAACCACCGAAACGGTGGGCGCACAAACGGTTGCAGGCGACATTCAACACGCCACTAAAAGAAAAGCCGCGCATCCGGGTAGCGCAGTGGCGTCCGGTAACAGGCGGCTGTTGAACGTATTTGATAATCGGGGCGTATCCCCGATGCGGAGCGATAATCTACGGACAAGCTCCAAACTACATACTGATTTTTTGAGGCTGCCTCTTGGTGGGCAGATTCAGGGCTTTACCGCCCTTTAGTGTGCCGATAACGCACACGTTTTATAAGACGGTCTCGCACACCGTCTTAGGTCTGCACCCAGACCCAAGCCCGTTTGTTAAAGCGGGCTTCCGTGTGGGTATTGTACACCTATCCAGTTAGAAAGTAACTAAAGTTATTTTATGTATTTTAAGTAGTTTCAGCAGGCCGTTTGAAAAATGATTTTCAGACGGCCTCACCATAACGGAGGTTGGGGCTGAATCCCGTTCGGCAGGGAGGATGCAGCAAGCGGCTCGGGTGTGGTCTCCGTTATGTTTTTTCGCACACCATAGTTCGCCTGTGGCAGGGCGTTAACGCATAAATCAGCCTTTGAGAGTTCGACCTGCTCCGGCCGAAAGGGGGTGGGAAGACGCTTACAGACCTCGCGATACCGGTTCGGGCGGGTGAAAGGCCCGCTTTTCTGCTTACCATTCGCCCTAAAGGAGATTGCGATGTCCACCGTGTATTTTGAATACGATTTAAAAAAAGTACCGCGTGTTCAATATGAGAATTATTTTGCAGGTTTAATATTTGGTATTTTACCGATTATTGCTTCCTGTCTGTTTGATAAACACTTGCTGTTCGGTTTCCCGTTCGGGCGGGAAACGGCAGCGTATTATTTCTATATTGGCTTGATGATCTTTTTCTTAGTCGACATGCTTTTTCTTACTTATTCCTACACAGACGAAGATCAGGTATTCCGCTTTGGGCAAAACGGCTTCTACTGGGATAATGGCGCAATTATTGGGAAAGAGACGTTCTACCGACCATCTGAAAAAATCTGCCGTATCACATTCAGCCGCACGGGCAGATTGGAATTGACGGATAGTCTTGGTAAAACCTTTACGGCAGACAGGTTGAAATATAGTGAGCAGGCAGAACAACAACTTGCTGAATGTTTTCCTATGGCTTGGGAGCAGGGTATTCCCTCAATTCCGTCTGAAATAAAGACTGAAAAATAAATTGATAGCAGGCTTCGCTATTTTTACGAATGGCATATCCGTTTTGTATCATTCCGCAATCTGAATACCGGTAAGCATCCAGCCATAGCAGCCATACATCGTATTGCTCCACTTTTCGGTAGGCGTAACCCAAAATAACGATAAGTAGGAGGCATGAGCCTGAATAGATAGCATAACGAAAAGAGAGCATGATGCTCCCTGAATGAAATGCTTGCCATGCAAATTTGATTGATTGGCAGAATAAAGGAATACACAGCAAAACGGTACAAGCAATACAAGCTGCCCATGCAGTAACTGAAAAATCAAGATTTTCCTTAAAAATTCCATATTTGTTATTGAAATGCCAAGTTGCAAACATCTTGGTTGCGAAAAACGACATTGCGGAGCAAATGAAAAAACCTACTACCCTGCGAACTTTAAAAATAATTTGCTTACGTTTTTGAAAAAAAGTCCATACTGAAAAGATCAAAAAACCGCAATGGGCAAAAACAATATTTCCGTTCATGCTGAAGTAGTAATAAAGGATAAGCACTAAAATAATCGCTATGCTTTCGCATAATGTAGGCGCATTTTGATATTCTTTCATGGGCGTTTCCTGTTTTGTGTAAAGAGAAGATGTGGGAATCCAATCTTAACACGGACATTGAAACGCCCGCCTTACAACAAAGGCCGTCTGAAACCATGATTTTCAGACGGCCTTTTTTATCTACCAACTTTTTTATGTAAAAGGAGAACGACTATGTTCCATATCCAAACCCGCAGACCCGTGTCCGTATCCGTTATCGGTACTTACGACACGATCGAAGATGCATCGCGGCAGGTTGAACTATTTTTGCTGAAAAAAGACCCCGACGCCTGCGCTAACATCGTGCCGTCTGAAAACAGAACCGGCTACACGGTGCAAGTTGTGAAATGGCAATAAAAAACCGCTTTGTTTCCAAAGCGGCCTGTTTAATTTAAAAGGGATAAAACCATAGGGGTATGGCGATTATCCTTTTCTTGCGGAGACATGTCAATGAAGAAAATTTTTGCAGTTTCGGCGGCGGTTGCCGCTTTTGTTTCATTCCCTGCTCAGGCATCCGATGTATTGACGGGTGATACCCGATTGGCCTGCGAAGCTGTTTTGTGTTTATCCAGCGGAGACAGGCCGTCTGAATGTGCACCGTCTATCAAGCGGTATTTCTCCATCAAACATAAACGCTTGCACAAAACTTTGCAGGCGCGTAAGGATTTCTTAAATCTTTGTCCGTCGAGCCATGAAGGGCAGATGCCCGATTTGGTAAACGCATTGGTCAACGGTGCCGGCCGTTGCGATGCAAACGAATTGAATCGGGTAATGAGATCAACCTATACCGTCCAAAAATATGTGCCGCACGGTAAAGGTGGGAGAGACGGTTGGTATGACACGGTACACATACCATACGTCAAAAATTCAAAGCCCAGTTACTGCCGCGCATATTTTGACCACGAATGGACGACTACCGGCGATAAAGTCAAATATGTTGGAACTGAAAAAGACGGCGGGCGTTGGGTAGATGTGAAATAGTTCACTCGGCTCCGGTTTCATTCCTCCATCCAACCCTACCGGAGCAACTTCAACCGGCGGAGTTAGCATTCTCCGCCGGTCTTTTTACAGACTAAAGCGCGCCTGATTTAAGGTGTTTTTTAATGTGTAAAAAGATTGGCCGCTTGTGGCCGTTTGATAAAAGGAAATAACAATGAAAGAAGTGCATTTAGTCATTCAGGGTAAGGGTGGTGTAGGCAAATCATTTACAAGTGCGATCATCGCCGACTATATGGAGGAGGTTGCCTCCGCCAAAATCCCCGTGTTCTGCTATGACACTGATCCAGTGAATCGTACTTTCAGCCGCCATAAAAAGCTGAAAACCGACGTGATTGATATCATGACGGAATTTAATACGATTGATTCTGCCCGTTTTGACCGTCTAATTGAGGAGTTGGTAGAAAAAGACGGCATTGGAATCGTTGATAACGGCGCGGCCACATTCGTTCCCTTGATGGCATATCTCACGGAAAACCGTGTTCCTGAACTTTTAAAAGATTCGGGAGTAAGGCTGATTCTTCATGTCCCGATGAATGGTGGGCAGGCATTTTTTGATTGTGCCGACGGTCTGGACAAGGTGCTAACCAGCATAAAGTCCGAAGTAGTGGTTTGGCTGAATGACCACAAGGGAAAAGTCGAGTACAACGGCAAACCGTTTACCGAATTTCAAGTTTATAAAAACAACCTTGACCGTATTATCGGTATCGTCCACATTGAAAACCGTAACCCGGATACCTACGGCAAAGATATTGAGCGGATGACTTCTTTAAGCCTTACATTAAGCGAAGCCGTCGAATCCGATGTTTTCACATTGATGCCCCGACAGCGGCTGAAAAATGTCAAACGCGATTTATTTGCACAAATGGCCGCTTTACCCATTTGGGTGAATAATTCATCTAAAAAATTGAAGACAGGTGTTGCTGATGAGCAGTGAAACAGACCACATCATATCCGAAGTATTCCGCCTTACAGGTCTTCGTATTTCCAAAGATGATCCGGTAATGGCGGTTCTTCTTATGCAGCAGCAAATGTTCGATACCGCCTTTGCTGAGTTTACTGCCCATCAGATAAAAACAACTTCGACACTTACCCAAGATATTGCTACCCATGCCGAAAACATCACGGTAGCCGCCGCAAAACTTGAAACCTACCGAGAGCAGCTTTTGGTTGAGCTGGCACAGCAAGCCAGCAATCAGATAAAAGAAACTGAAGATCGTGTTTATGCGTCGGTTTCTAAACGTGTTATTGAGGACGTAGAGGCTGCTAATGCAGCATTTATAGATAGCATGAAAAAGCTGTTGATGTTTGTTTCTGCGGCTTGGGTTATCGGATTGCTGCTACTGGTCGGGGTTGTCGTTTTTAAATAGTCCGCATCTTGATATTACTTGGAGAATTACAATGCTGAGTGAGGCTACTCCTATTATTCGTACCATTAAGATACCGCCCGGCTTTACTCCGCCGGAAAACAACTACCCGCACTACCGGCTTTTACCGGTGCAAACAGAAACAGGCAGATTCCACTGCCTGTTTTTTTACATTACGGCCAAAGATTTTTTGATACTCGAGCCGAAAATAAAACGGCATCTTGCTATCGGAAAGCTGTCCGAATTTCTGAAAACAGCAACGTACACGGTGTATGAAACAGTATATGAGTGAACAGATATGAATACATATGATGTTGAAGAAGCTGCTGAATACTGTAAATGCCACCCGGAAACCATTCGGGAGCATATCAGGGAAGGCAGATTAGTAGCGTCCAAACCCGGTCGTAAATATTGCATTAAGAGGTCTGCACTTGACGCATTCCTTTCCAATCAAGAGAATGAGCAATTGCAGGCTTCACTTGCTAATAGGAGTGAAGAAAAATGCTTAAAACCGATGGATTGTATCGCCGTGGAAACGGTGTCTGGTACATTGATTTTACGACACCAAGCGGAAAAAGAGTTAGACGCTCTGCTCGCACAAAAGACAAAAAATCAGCCGAAGAGCTGAGAGATAAACTCAAGCATGATGCTTGGCGAGTTTCCCAACTTGGCGAAAAGCCTAAGCGTTTATGGGATGAAGCCGCTTTAAAGTGGCTCAAGGAGAAGGCTGCAAAAAGAAGTATAGAAGACGACAAGTCAAAAATACGAATGCTGACACAATTCAGAGGAGTTTATTTACATCATATTGATAACGAGTTCGTGATGAATGTGGTGGGCAATCTGAATTGCAAAAACAGCACGAAGAACCGCTATTTATCTCTTATCATTTCTATTTTGAATGCAGCTGCAAAAAAATGGAAATGGATAGACAAAGCCCCATACATTGAAAAATACAAAGAGAATGAAGGGCGAGTTCGCTGGTTAAAGCCTGCTGAAGCTCAAAGGCTGATTGGGGTTGCAAAACCAAGGTATTTTGCTGATCTGATTATATTTAGTCTCAATACTGGTTTAAGACAGAGCAATGTTTTAAATCTAAAGTGGAGCCAAATAGATTTAGATCGTAAAGTTGCTTGGTGTTATCCTGATGAGATGAAAGCTGGAAGAGCTTTGGGTGTTGTTTTGAATGAAGCCGCGATTGAGGTTTTGAGGCGACAGATTGGAAAACATTCCGACTACGTTTTTGTCAACAAGCGTGGGAATCCTATTGTTGGTATAAACAGTAGGTATTGGAAGAAAAGTCTTGAGTTGGCCAACATAACAGATTTCACATGGCACGATTTGAGACACACTTGGGCAAGCTGGCTAGTGCAACGCGGAGTACCATTGAGGGTGTTACAGGAGATGGGTGGATGGAAAACACTATCTATGGTTCAACGCTATGCACATTTGTCGTCGGAGCATTTGCAGTCACATGCACAGATACTGTCTGATTTGGTTAGTCATACGGAGAATGATGACACAAATTTGTCACAGTAACTTTAGCCGGAATGTTTTGGCTTGATGATTATTTGATACGAAAAGATAATTTTCTTAGCGAAATCATGATGGTTATGGTGCCCGGAGCCGGAATCGAACCGGCACGACCTGTTTAGGGTCGACGGATTTTAAGTCCGTTGTGTCTACCTATTTCACCACCCGGGCTTTGTCTTTTATTTCTGAATGAAATGAAAGACAAATAACTTGGAGGCGGGGGCGCGGATTTTAACCGGCCTGTATAAGGGTTGCACCCCTTATCGCATAAACACTCTGCCACCCCGCCATGAGGGTTTGATTGGAGGCGGAAGTCGGAATCGAACCGGCGTACACGGCTTTGCAGGCCGCTGCATAACCACTCTGCCATTCCGCCTAAACTTTACAAGCCGTTTAAGTGGTGTAAACGGCTTGGTATTTTGGAGCGGGAAACGAGTCTCGAACTCGCGACCTCAACCTTGGCAAGGTTGCGCTCTACCAACTGAGCTATTCCCGCTTTGGTTCAAATGTAAATTGTTGGAGCGGGAAACGAGTCTCGAACTCGCGACCTCAACCTTGGCAAGGTTGCGCTCTACCAACTGAGCTATTCCCGCATTTGAATTACATTTGAAGTTAAACTGTGGAGCGGGAAACGAGTCTCGAACTCGCGACCTCAACCTTGGCAAGGTTGCGCTCTACCAACTGAGCTATTCCCGCTTTGGGCTTTTGCTTACTGCTTTGCAAAAGAGAAGGCCATTATAGTGTCTGAAATTTTGCTGTCAAGCATTTTGTTGGGATTTAATGCTTAAATTCGTTCCATGCCATTTTCAAATAATAGAACATCGACCATAGTGTTAACACAGATGCGATAAACATCAATATGTTACCGATGCTGATAAGGTTAAAGCCGTAAAAATCTTGCAATCCGATCAGCAACAGCAAAATAGCGGCCATTTGTGCGGCGGTTTTGAATTTTCCGATGGTGGCGACGGCCACGCTGTTGCGCTTGCCCATTTGCGCCATCCATTCGCGCAATGCTGAAATGGTGATTTCTCTGCCGATGATGATCATGGCGAAAATGGCATAGGTTCTACCTAAGCTAACCAGCAACAATAAGGCTACGGCAACCATCAGTTTGTCGGCAACGGGATCGAGAAAAGCGCCGAAATCGGAGGTTTGCTTCCAACGGCGCGCTAAAAAACCGTCGAACCAGTCGGTAACGGCGGCAATGGCAAAAATCACGGCGGCTGTCCAATTTACGGTTTGTATGTCCAGCCATTCTTTGGGCAGGTAAAACAGAAGTGTGAATACCGGAATCAGCAATACGCGCATCCAAGTAAGGAAAATGGGAACATTCCAGGGCATGATTTGTGGCTTTCTGTGTTTTGCTGCTGATATAGCAATATAAACTTATTTTTGATGCAAGGCGGCAAGCCGCAAACAGTATGGATAATATAAAACTAAAACCGATTCTGTTGCCGCTTTAGCGGCTTGTTCTATCGTTCTCTTTGAGCTAAGACGCAGCAACGCCGTAGCGGAAATAAAGTTTATTTGCTATATGCCTGCGTGTTTTCAGACGGCTTGTATGATGGGTTGGTATGCTTCCGGCCGTCTGAAAAGTGTGTGCAGAAATTTTATTATTCAAACACGCAACGGCGGTTTGCTAACCGCGGCTGCATTCGGTTGATGCCGAATTATAGCGAATTTAAAGGCTTGCTTGTGCGGGTTATCGTGTGGCGTATGAAAAATAAACCGCACGGCTGTATTCCGCCTTATCTAATATGTATATTTTCAATCAGTGCAGGCTTTCATAAATTTTTTCGGCCAAGGCTTTGCTAATGCCTTCTACTTGAGCCAAGTCTTCTACGCTGGCGGCTGCTACGCCGCGCAGCCCTCCGAAACGGGTAAGCAATGCTTGGCGGCGTTTTGCGCCTATGCCGGGGATTTCGTTTAATGACGACGTTACTCTTGTTTTGTCGCGTTTTTTGCGGTGTCCGGTAATGGCGAAACGGTGAGATTCGTCGCGCACGGTTTGCAGCAAATGCAAGGCGGGGCTGTTGGGCGGTAGGCGGAAAGTTTCGCCTGTGAACGGCAAGATCAGTTCTTCCAAGCCGGCTTTGCGTTCGGGACCTTTGGCGATGCCGATGATGGGGATGTGCAGGCCGAGCTCTTCCCACACGGCTACGGCCATGCCGACTTGCCCTTTGCCACCGTCGATTAAGACGGCATCGGGCCATTTGACGGCTTCGCCGTTGGCTTCGGCTTCGACCATTTTGCCGTAACGGCGGGTAAGCACTTCGCGCATGGCGGCGTAGTCGTCGCCGGCTTTGGCGGTGGTGATGTTGTAGCGGCGGTATTGGTTGGGTTGGATATTATGCTCGTCGTACACAACGCAGGAGGCGATGGTGGCTTCGCCCTGCGTGTGGCTGATATCAAAGCATTCGAGGCGTTGGAGGCCGTCTGAATCCATGTTTAACACGCGTGCCAGTTCTTCGATGCGGTGTTGCTGGTTGCTGTGCTGCAAACGGTGTTGGGCAATGGCGAGTTTGGCGTTTTTCTCTGCCATGTTCAGCCAGATTTTGCGCTCGCCTATGGTTTTGGTAACGAATTGGATTTGCTTGCCGTGTTCTTGGTTTAAGGCCGTCTGAAGCACTTCGGGCAAAGTGAAGTTGCTGATGATGACGTCGGGCTTGCTTTTGCCTAAATAATGTTGGGCGACAAAGGCTTCGGCGTAATCCTGCCCGTTGGGTTCGGGATCATTGCGCACATCGGGGAAGAAACTTTTATCGCCGACATGCCGCCCGCCGCGGATGCTGACCCAATGGATACACACGCTGCCTTGCTCTACCACCAGCGCCAGCAGGTCGATATCGTTGGGATTGTTGGGATTTTTGCTGTCGATGAACTGCTGGCTTTGCACCAACCCAAGTGCTTGGATTTGATCGCGGTAGCGGGCGGCTTCTTCAAATTGCAGCGCGGCGGCGGCCTGATTCATTTTGTGGTGCAGGGTTTGGGTGAGTTCGCCGGTTTTGCCGTTGAGAAAGGTAACGGCTTCGCGCACGCTGGCTTGGTAGTCTTCATAAGAAATATGGCCGACACACGGGCCGGAACAGCGTTTGATTTGATACAGCAGGCAGGCACGGTCGCGGTGTTGGAATACGCTGTCTTCACAAGTGCGCAGGCGGAATACTTTTTGCAGAATCTGAATGCTGTCGCGCACGGCGTAACCGTTTGGATAAGGGCCGAAATATTGGTTGGTTTTTTTGAGCGTGCCGCGGTAATAGGCCATCTGCGGGAACTCGTGCCCGCTCAGCATCAGATAGGGATAGCTTTTGTCGTCGCGGAAAAGAATATTGTATTTCGGCGATAAGGCTTTGATTAAATTGTTTTCCAGAATCAGCGCTTCGGCTTCGGAACGGGTAACAGTAGTTTCCACCGAATGCACCTGCCTCACCATCAAGGTGATGCGCGGAGAGTGGTCGCTTTTCTGAAAATAGCTCGACACCCGCCGTTTCAGATTGACAGCTTTGCCGACGTACAAAACCTGCCCGCTTTTGTCGAGCATGCGGTAAACGCCCGGCAGATTCGGCAGATTTTTCAAAAAAACGGTTAAGTCGAACGGAGTGGACACGGCAGAAGGCAGATTCAGGTTTCAGACGGCCTGAATTATACGGGAAATTATATGTGGCGCGGAGGAATGCAGTCTGCGGGCTATCGAGAATAAATGGGGTGCTGCAAACGCTTTTTTTGGATTGAGTAGAAATTTTGGATAGCCAAATCTCTTTTGAAACATCGTATAGCAAGCCGGCTTTAAAAAGACTTGGCTTTTATGAAAAGGCCGTCTGAAAAGTTTTCAGACGGCCTTTAGTTTCTCAATTAAAGAATCTTATGCCTCTTTGTTTTCAGTCGCTTTCGCACGCAAGCGCAGGCTCAGTTCGCGCAGTTGTTTCTCGTCAACCGCATTCGGCGCATTGGTCAGCAAGCATTGGGCGCGTTGGGTTTTCGGGAAAGCAATCACGTCGCGGATGGATTCGGCACCGGTCATCAACGTAACCAAACGGTCTAAGCCGAAAGCCAAACCGCCGTGCGGAGGCGCGCCGAATTTCAGGTTATCCAGCAAGAAGCCGAATTTTTCCTGTTGCTCTTCAGGGCTGATTTTCAGGGCGGCAAACACTTTTTCCTGAACATCGGCGCGGTGGATACGGATAGAACCGCCGCCGATTTCCCAGCCGTTCAGCACCATATCATAGGCACGCGCCAAGCAGTTTTCCGGGTCGGTTTCCATCAAGTCTTCATGACCGGGCTTAGGCGAAGTAAACGGATGGTGCATGGCGGCATAGCGGTCGTTTTCTTCGTCGTATTCGAACATCGGGAAATCAACCACCCACAACGGTTTCCATTCGTCCACGAAGTAACCGTTTTCCGCGCCGTGTTCATGACCGATTTTGATACGCAATGCACCGATGGCTTCGTTCACAATCTTGGCTTTGTCGGCACCGAAGAAAATAATGTCGCCGTTTTGCGCTTCGGTTTTGGCAATAATTTCTTTCAGGCAGTTTTCAGACAGGAATTTCACAATCGGAGATTGCAGGCCGCTGTCTTCGCCGTTGGTGATGTTGCTCACATCGTTCACTTTGATGTAAGCCAAGCCTTTCGCGCCGTAGATGCCGACAAATTTGGTGTATTCGTCGATGTCTTTGCGGCTTAATTTCACACCGTTGGGCACGCGCAAAGCCACCACGCGGCCGCCTTTCATATCGGCTGCGGCACGGAATACTTTGAATTCTTCGGTTTTCATCAACTCGGTCAGCTCGGTGAATTTGAGCGACACGCGCATATCGGGTTTGTCGGAACCGTAGTAGAACATGGCTTCGGAGAACGGCATGCGCGGGAAGTCGCCCAATTCCACGCCCAATGCATCTTTGAACACTTGTTTGGCCATGCCTTCGGTAATATCCATGATTTCATCTTCGTTCAAGAACGAAGTTTCGATATCGATTTGGGTGAATTCAGGCTGGCGGTCGGCACGCAAATCTTCATCGCGGAAGCATTTGGTGATTTGGTAATAACGGTCGAAACCGGCCACCATCAGCAGTTGTTTGAACAGCTGCGGAGATTGCGGCAAGGCAAAAAATTCGCCCGGATGCACGCGGCTGGGCACGAGATAATCGCGCGCGCCTTCGGGAGTGGAACGGGTCAGCATCGGCGTTTCGATGTCGATAAAGCCTTGTGCATCTAAATAGCGGCGCACACCCATGGCTACTTGGTAACGCAAGCGAAGGTTGCGCTGCATTTGCGGACGGCGCAGGTCGATCACACGGTTGGTTAAGCGTACGTTTTCGCTGATGTTTTCGTCGTCGATTTGGAACGGAGGCGTTGCCGCGGCATTTAAGATTTCGATTTCTTTGGCCAAAATTTCGATTTTGCCGGAAATCATTTTTTCGTTGGCCGTGCCTTCGGGGCGGTTGCGCACTTTTCCGGTAATGCTTAAAACGTATTCGTTACGGGCTGAATCGGCCGTTTTGAATGCTTCGGGGGTGTCGGGATCGATAACCACCTGCACAATGCCTTCGCGGTCACGCAAGTCGATAAAAATAACCCCGCCGTGGTCGCGGCGGCGGTGTACCCAGCCTTTTACGGTAACGGTTTGGTCTAAGTATTGTTCGCTGATTAGGCCACAATAGTTGGTACGCATAAATTCACCTTAATTAATTAAAATCAATTATTTGTTGATATGTTTGGATTTTTTGGATTTAAAGCCCGAATAAGCAATGCCGTCTGAAACATACGGTTCAGACGGCCTTATCTGTTACTCCGCCCGCCTGCTCTGCCACCTCATTGGGCAGCACCATGCCGAGTGAAATAATGTATTTCAAAGCGTCGTCCACGCTCATATCCAACTCGCGGACATCGCTTTTTTTAACCATGATGTAATAGCCGCCGGTAGGGTTCGGCGTAGTCGGCACATATACCGAAACATACTCTTCGCCGTTTAAACTGCGCGCAACCGCAGAAGGAATGCTGCCCGAAACAAAAGCGATACTCCAAATATCCGGCTGAGGAAAAGGAACCAATACCGGCGTTTTGAAGGAACGGCTGTTGTCGGACAATAACGACTCCGACACCTTCTTCACGCTGGAATAAATCGACTTCACAACGGGAATGCGGCCGAGCAGATGATCCCAAGCCGCAATCATTTGCTTACCGATCACATTGGCACCGAACAGGCCGGTAATAAACAGAGCCAGCACAGTCACAATCACACCCAAGCCGGGAATATTGAAGCCGAGAAAATGTTTCGGCTGCCAATGCGCGGGCAAGAGATTAATCAATTGATCGGATGCAGACACGATATAGGTGATGACCCATAACGTTACCGCAATCGGCAGCCATACCAAAACACCGGTAATCAGATATTTTTTCAAAGCTTTGCCGATTCCGCCGCTTTCCGCTGCATTTTTGGCCATCATTCATGTTCCATTCAAGGTAATTAATCTTGCCCAAACGCGGCATTATACGCGCTAGAGCGGTAATAAACGAGTGCCGCGCCATAAAATGCGCACATTCGGGCTTTGCAATCAACCAACTTATTTTTAATACAAAACAGCAAGCCGCAGGCAGTGCAGGTAGTGCGGAACCGATTCTGTTGCCGCTTCAGCGGCTTGCACAATCGTTCTCTTTGAGCTAAAGCGTAGCAACACCTTGGTAAAAATGAAGTTGATTAACTATAGTAAAACCTTTGGCAGAATAGGCATCGGCCGATGCCGGGCGGTATTTTAAAAACCGTCCCAATCGTTCAGCATTACCCCGAAGCCCACACTGTTGTGTTTGTGGTTGTAGTCGAGCAGGCTTTCGCCGTAACCGTGGAATCCCTGCACATAGGCTTTGAGTTTGCCTTTGATCGGAAACGTATAATCTGCCTGCACGCCGCCTTTTCCGGTTTTGGGATTGTAGCGCATGGTTGTTGCGATGGTTTGCTTGTCATTGAAACGGTATTGCAGTTTCACATCACCGTAACCCATGTAATCGGAAATATCGGGGTTGTCGTCTTTATCACCGTTTTGGTCGAACATCCTTGCCCACACGCGCGGAATCACGGTTAATTTACCCCACTCCAAACCTGCCATCCCGTATACACGGTTCCATGAACGTGACAAAGGGCGGCTTTGCCCGTTCGACTGATGCACCACGCCTAATCCCAACATACGCAACTTACCCCCGCCGGGCAGATCGGCTTTGACCGGCTGGGTAATGAAAATCTCCGGGGAGTAATCATTGTTGCGGAAAGGTGCCGATTTCTCACCTTGGCTCCACAGCTGCCAGTGCGCGGTTTGGGTGTAGCCGAACCAAACATCCGAGCGGGTTTTAAACACATCCTCCATCAGCTTGGTTTTAAACGATACCTGCATCTTGGTTTCCAAACGCTTCTGATCTTTCGCACGCGGATCATCGGCTGCCCCCCGCGTTTGCGAAGACGGCCGGTAATTCGGGCTGCTGTTATACCAAGCCGGCAACAGATACATGGGATTATGCTCGCGAACCGACAACAAACCTCGTGTATCGTTCTGATCCAAGTCGTACATCAGGCTCAAAGGCGTATAAGCATCGGCCGCCTGCAACAAGGCTTCGGTAGGCTGTATGCCTGCCGTCTCAGGCTCGCTGAACACAATCGCCGCTTCTTTTTTGGCCAAACTTTCATCTACCGTTTTAACCAAATCTACCGATTTAGAGGGTTGTTTCACCGGAACCGGCGGCATTTGCGGTGGAAACTGAGCCGCATACACCTTATCAAAACAGGCCAAACGCAAGGCATTGTCTTGTATCAATGTACATTGCAAAGCCTCGTTACCCGATGAAAAAGCAGGAGCGGAAGCGGCAATGGCCGCTCCGGACATTAAAAGAAAGCGTTTCAACATTGTATCAATTACCTGTTCGCGCAACGGCCGGGTCCAACATCCGGTTGCCTACTGCCGGTAACACTATCGAACCCACCCGCCCGATTGAAACATTGCTGCCGTCTGAATATTCAGACGGCCTGCATCAACCGATGCTTTAAACATTACAGTTCATTATCTGTATATACAAAACAATCACCAAACAAATGCCCCGAGAAACCGTAACCGCTTTCCGGGGCATTTGATCAATAAAACAAACCGGCACCTGCTTTTTGCAGCGGCAAAAAGCAACCGTTTGCCGAATTAAGCCAGAGCTTTAATTTTGGCAGACAGACGGCTCTTGTGGCGGGCTGCTTTGTTTTTGTGGTAGATGCCTTTATCGGCAATACGGTCGATAACTTTTACAGACTCTTGGAATACTGCTTGGGCAGCGGCTTTGTCACCCGCTTCGACAGCTTTCAGAACTTTCTTAACCGCAGTGCGGAAAGCAGTACGTTGGCTGGCGTTGTGGGCACGTTGTTTAACCGACTGGCGGGCACGCTTACGGGCTTGTGCGCTGTTTGCCATATTGAATATCTCCTGATTAAAATCAAATTTAATTTCGTAAACGCGCAATTTTAAAGATTTCACCATATATACGCAAGCGTTTTAACTAAAATGTGTCTATTCAGCGGTTTAAGTTGGGCCTAAAACGACACGCCCCCGGCAGGCTGCGCTTTTCTTCTTTGTTTTCAGACGGCCTCCCCCGTTTTCTTTGCTCCGCCCCATCTATATCACTTTGATTTTTATTAAGCATTCATTTACAATACGCCACACGCCGCCGCCGAGGTTTATATGGGGCTGCGGCTTTTTTTCATTTCAACCCTTTCATTAGGAAAACAACCCGTATGAAAAAATCAGTATTAGCCGTTATTGCTGCCCTTTCATTGGCAGCCTGCGGCGGACAAAGCGAGCAGAAACCCGCCCAACCTCAAGCAGATGCAGGCTCTGCCGCTGCTGCCAATGCCGGCCTGCCCGCAACCGACACACTCAACATCTACAACTGGTCTAACTATGTTGACGAAAGCACCGTTGAAGACTTCAAAAAAGCCAACAACCTGAAGCTCACCTACGACCTTTATGAAAACAACGAAGCCCTTGAAGCCAAAGTGTTAACCGGCAAATCCGGTTACGATTTGGTTGTGCCCGGCATCGCTTTCCTGCCGCGCCAAATTCAGGCAGGAGCCTACCAAAAAATCAACAAAGATTTGATTCCGAACTATAAAAATATTGATCCCGATCTGCTGAAAATGCTGGAAACCGCCGACCCCGGCAACGAATACGCCGTTCCGTATTTCTCCGGTGTCAACACTTTGGCGATTACTGCCAAAGGTAAAGAAGTGTTGGGCGGCCAGCTGCCTGAAAACAGCTGGGATTTGCTGTTCAAACCCGAATACACCAACAAACTGAAATCTTGCGGTATTGCCCTGTGGGATACCCCGAGCGAAATGTTCCCGATTGTGCTGAACTACTTGGGCAAAGACCCGAAAGGCAGCAGCGCGGACGACATCAAAGCCGCCGCAGCCACTCTACAAGCCATCCGCCCCGACGTGAAACGTTTCAGCCCGTCGGTTATCGACGAATTGGCCCGTGGCGACGTATGTTTGGCAGCCGGTAACGGTGGCGACCTAAACATGGCCAAAGCGCGTTCGGAAGAAGTGAAAAACAACGTAGGCATCGAAGTGCTTACACCTAAAGGCATGGGCTTCTGGATTGAATCTTGGCTCATTCCTGCCGATGCGAAAAACGTAGCCAACGCCCATAAATACATCGACTACACACTGGATCCCGAAATTGCCGCGAAAAACGGCAATGCCGTAACCTTCGCACCGGCCAGCCTGCCTGCCCGCGAAAAAATGGATCCGGCTTTGGTAGCCACCCGCTCGATTTTCCCGAATGCGGATGATGTGAAAAACGGTTTCGTGATGCCGCAAATGGACAATGATGCGAAAAAATTAACCGTGAACCTGTGGCAAAAAATCAAAGTAGGCTCCAATTAAGCCCTGCTCTGTTTATCGCGAACAAACCTATTTTTCAGACGGCTGCACTATGCAGCCGTTTTTTCGATATTGTCCCGGCGATACGCCGTATTGCTTTTTAAAGGTTTTGCCGAAATGTGTTTCCGACTGGAACCCCACCGACAAAGCCACAGACAATATTGAATCGGCAGTTTGCTTGAGCAAAACGGCCGCCTGCTGCAAACGGATACTGTTAACGAAAGCATGCGGGCTGACACCGATTTGCTGCTTAAACAAACGCATCAGCTGTGCTCTCGACACATTTGCCGCAGCCGCCATCTCCTGCACACTCCAAGCCTTTTCCGGTGCGGTCAATACCGCCTGAACCACCGCACGCAAGCGCGGATGATGCCAACCGTTGAGCGTACCTGCGGGCAGTTTTCGATTCTCTTGAACAAGATATGCGCGCATAAGCATTACCAGCAATACCGAAGACAAGGCATTCACAACCGTTGCCGAGCCTTTATCCGAGCGTTCCGCCTCATATTCCAACATGGCGGTTAAAGGTTGCAGGGCGGCGCGGTCTATATTCAGATGCACGGTTTCAGGCAAACCATCGATTAAATCGGCGCGGCTGTCGTATTCAAAACGGGCACAAAACAGATTCAGGCTCCGGCCTTGCGAACCACGCTTCTTCAACGTGAAGATCCCATTTTGAACCCAATACGGTGTATCTTCGGTATTGTTGCAATCCCTGCTGCTGCTGATGGTATGCCCTGCGATACGCGGAAAAAACACAATATCACCTGCCGTGAGCAACCTGCTTTCCACCTCTCCGTCAACCCGCAGATACCCCTCTCCCTCCGTAACGATGTGCGCCAAACCCCGCGCACGTTTCGGCTCTTGCCTGACATACCAGCTGCCTTGCAGACGGCATTGCACATCGACGCTGCCTTTGATTTGCGCCAACTCTACCAATTTATCGAAAATATCCATTTTTACACCAAATGTTGAGACGATTTGCAGATTATTCTAACCTGTTTTCCGTACAATATCCTTTTGTCACGTTCCAGAAGACAACCCTGAAAAACACAGAAAGGAAAACCATGTTTCAAAATTGGCCCGAACATACCGCCCACGTTAAAAAATCATTTGCCGCATTAGGCAAATCGCACCCCAAAATGCTGCAAGCCTACGGCTCGCTCGAGCAGGCGGCGGCTGCGGAAGCACTCGATGAAAAAACCCGCGAACTGATTGCCATTGCCGTAGCCATCACCACCCGTTGCGAAAGCTGCATCAGCGTTCATGCCGAAAAAGCGATTAAAGCCGGGGCAACCGAAAGCGAAATTGCCGGCGCGCTGGCCACTGCCATCTCGCTCAATGCCGGAGCGGCCTACACTTACGCCCTGCGCGCACTTGAAGCAATCGAAACCCAACGCTAACCGGTTGGCATACGTTTTGTTTGCATTTTCAGACGGCCTGCGGGGAAATCTCTGTTAGGCCGTCTGAAAATGTATTTACACTACGATTCAAGAAATATTGATACACAACTTGGAGCAGACAGGTTAGTATTGCCAAGCTGCAAGCGTTGTTAAATATTTTTCCTCAGCCCGCATTGCCGCAGCCGTTGCCCGTGTTCGGGCTGCCGTTTTTATGCAAAGGAATCCTGCTATGAAACTTCTGAAAACTGCCTTGTTTATTACCACAGCCGCCGCGCTGACTGCCTGCGCCCAAACACCCCATAAAAGCGGCCACCGCCATCATCACGGCAAACACATGATGCAGCCCACCCATACCGTAGTGAGCAAATACAATTTTAACGATACTGTGAACCGTCTTGAGCAAACCATCAAACAAAAAGGCATGACGCTGTTTACCGTTATCGACCATCAAGCTGCGGCACGGCAAAACGGTTTAACCATGCAGCCGGCCAAAGTGATTATTTTCGGTGCACCCAAAGCCGGAACGCCCTTAATGGTTAAAGACCCCGAATTCGCCCTGCGCTTACCCCTGCGCGTGCTGGTTACAGAAACCGAAGGCAAGGTCAAAGTGGTATTTAACGACACCCGTGCCTTGATTAAAGGCAGCCGCATCGAATTTGCAGAAGTGGAAAATACTTTGGCCAATGCCGAAAAGCTGATCCGCAAAACCGTAAGCGAATAAACTCCGTATGATTAAAACAGCCGTATGCCAAACACCGCATACGGCTGTTTTAATATTGGTGATCGAAATCTGCCCGCACAGCCGGCGCAGGATATTTCCGCATCACAAAAGCACCTCCAAGCCACAACAGGCCGAGACCTTTGCAAAACTCCCAAATGTGGATGCAGTTCAAGGCGTAGCAGCACAGCGAGTGCAGACATATCATATAGATAGGCAAACGAGGGAGCAGCGCACAACGCAGAAATGCGCCGCAGATGGGGGTTTTGCAAAGGTCTCAGGCCGTCTGAAACCGCTTTTCCCCTCTTCCAGCCGCACACTTCCATCCCGCCCTTTGTACAACATATCTATTGTATAATTTCGCTTTTTCCGCACCGCCGCCGCAGTTGACGCACCCCATCGGTAAACTTAATCTGCATTGAGGCGGTCAAACTGCATTTTGCCGCCGCGCTGAATCTTTTGGCAGCTCACACAGCCTGCTTTCAGACGGCCTCCGGATACGATTGTTTATGGCTACCAAATCCCCGAAAACCACCGAAAAAACCGCAGCAAAATCCAACGCCCGCAACAAGAAGCCGTCTGAAAGCGAGCTTCGCCCCGCCAAGCCGCCGCGCCGTGCGAAAGGCGCAACCAAAAACCATGCCGCCAAAAAACGCCCGCAACATGTCGTCAACCTGATTAACGATACTTTATGGCTGCTCGGCCTGCTGATAACCGTTTACGTTACCCTGTCTTTGGCCAGTTTTACGATGGACGACCCCGCATGGTCGCGCAGCGTGCCGCCTTCCGATGAAGTACACAATCTCGGCGGCTTGTTCGGGGCTTATCTTGCCGACGTCGGCTATTACCTGTTCGGGCTGTCGTTTTGGTGGTGGGTCGTTGCCGCCAGCGTTTTGCTGTATAAAAATTTCCGCCCGCTGCACACGCCCGAGCGCAAACCCTACAATTACATGATTGCGGCTGCGGCTTTGGGCATACTGCTGCTGTGCGGCCCCATATTGGAAGTGTTTTCGTTCCAAAACCGTCTCGACGAATCTTTACCCGTCGGTGCCGGCGGCCTGATCGGTTCATTCGCCGCCAAAGGCTTGAGCTGGTTGCTGGGCACATCGGGCAGCCTGCTGATTATGCTGGTGGTTTTGCTGCTGGCCTTATCGCTGTTGGCACAAGTTTCGTGGTTGGACATCCTTGAAAAAACCGGTGCCAAGCTGGAATGGTTTTGGATGAAGCTCACCCGCAAAGAGCACAAATACATCAAAGACCTGCCCGACGCCAAAACCACCCGCCGCATGGTGCGTGAAGCGAAAAACATCACCGCCGAGCCGGTAGAACAAATCGAAGGCACCAGCAGCAACCGCAAAGTGGCCGTATCGGTCGCCCCGCCCGCGCCCGTCCAGCCCGCCTTGTTTGACGAAAAAGGCGAGGCGGCCGAACACCAGCACAGCGGCGAATACACCAAGCCTTCGCTGCACCTGCTACGCCTGCCGCAAGGCGAGCCGCCGGTGGTCAATCCCGACAAGCTGCAACAAACCGCCGAACGCATCGAAGCCAAGCTGGCGGAATTCGGTATCGGCGCGCAAGTGGTTTCCGCCACATCCGGCCCGGTGATTACCCGTTTTGAAATCGAACCGGCTCAAGGCGTGAAAGGCAGCCAGATTGTCAACCTTTCCAAAGACTTGGCACGCTCGATGTCGTTACAGGCGGTGCGGATTGTCGAAACCATCGCCGGTAAAAACACCATGGGTATCGAGCTGCCCAACGAACGCCGCCAAGACGTGATGTTGAGCGAAATCCTTTCCTCGCCCGTGTTTACCGATGCCAATTCCAAGCTCACCGTCGCGCTGGGTAAAGACATTGCCGGCATTCCCGTGGTCGGCGATTTGGCGAAAATGCCGCATTTATTGGTCGGCGGCATGACCGGCTCGGGTAAATCGGTAGGTGTGAACGCCATGATTTTGTCGATTCTGTTTAAAGCCACGCCCGAAGAAGTGCGCTTTATCATGATCGACCCGAAAATGCTGGAATTGAGCATTTACGACGGCATTCCCCACCTGCTCTGCCCCGTGGTAACCGATATGCGCGAAGCCGGCCAAGCGCTCAACTGGTGCGTAGCCGAGATGGAAAAACGCTACCGCCTGCTTTCGCACGCCGGTGTGCGCAATATCGAGGGTTTCAACAAAAAAGTGGCCGATGCCAAAGAAGCGGGCAAACCGCTGCTCAACCCGTTCAGCCTCAACCCCGACGACCCCGAGCCGCTGGAAAAGCTGCCGATGATCGTGGTGGTGATTGACGAATTGGCCGACTTGATGATGACCGAGCGCAAAGCCGTCGAGCAGCAAATCGCCCGCCTCGCCCAAAAAGCCCGTGCCGCCGGTATCCACATGATTGTGGCCACCCAACGCCCGAGCGTGGACGTGGTTACCGGCCTGATTAAAGCCAACATCCCCACCCGCATGGCGTTTACCGTGCAAAGCAAAATCGACAGCCGTACCATTCTCGACCAGATGGGCGCCGACGAACTGCTGAAATACGGCGATTCGCTGTTCCTGCAACCCGGCAACGCCGAGCCGACCCGTTTGCAAGGCGCATTCGTATCCGACGACGAAGTCCATCAGATTGTCGCCCACGTCAAACGCCAAGCTCCGGCCAACTATATCGAGGGACTGCTCAGCGGCGAGGCGGCGTTGGAAACCACCAATATCGTCAACCCTAATGCCAACAGCGACGAACTGTTTGATCAAGCCGTGGCCTTTGTATTGGAAACCCGCAAAACCTCGATTTCTTCCCTGCAACGCCAGCTCAGAATCGGCTATAACCGCGCCGCCAACCTGATGCAGGCGTTGGAAGATGCCGGTGTGGTTTCGCCCGCAGATGTCGGCGGCAGCCGCAAGATTTTGGCACAGAAAGACAACCTTTAATTGTTAAAACCCAACCCTAGGCTGAGACCTTTGCGGATACCGTTTCAGACGGCATCCGCAAAGGTCTCAGGCCGTCTGAAACAATAAATTAACCATAATGTTGAGCAAACTTGATGATTGGCTGATCCGCCACCCTTACCGCGCAGATTTAAAAGGTTGGCGGCGGTTTGTAACGGAATTTTGGTTTTTCGGTTTGAAAGAAGCCCGTGCATGTTTGTTTGCAGGGCTGTTTTTTGTGGCGATGTTTGCCATTCCGCGAGGCGGCTGGCTGGGCATCAGCCGTTATGATTTGCTGCTGGTGTTCGCCTTAACGGTGCAGGCGGCGATGGTGTATTTCAAACTGGAAACGTGGGACGAAGTCAAATCCATCACCTTATTTCACATCGTCGGATTCGCTTTGGAAGTGTTTAAAACCTCGGGCAGCATCCAATCATGGTCGTACCCCGACGACGGCTATACCAAGCTCTTCGGCGTGCCGCTGTTTGCCGGATTTATGTATGCTTCGGTTGGCAGCTACATCATTCAGGCTTGGCGGCTGCTGGACTTGAGGATTACCAGCCACCCGCCTTACTGGCTGGCAACGTTGGCAGCCTCGGCGATTTACATCAATTTCTTCACCCACCACTATATCGGCGACTACCGTTGGTATTTAGCGGCGTTTGTGTTGGGTTTGTATGCCCGCACCACCGTGTATTTCAAACCTTACGATACCTACCGCAAAATGCCTTTGCTGCTTTCATTCGTGTTAATCGGTTTCTTTATCTGGTTGGCGGAGAACATCGGCACGCTGGCGGGCGTTTGGCGTTATCCCAACCAAATCGGCGCATGGTCGATGGTGCATGTGAGCAAATGGAGCTCTTGGGCATTGCTGGTAATTATGACCTTCACCATCGTGGCCAATTTAAAGCACATCAAACACACGATTGCCGTTTCTAAAGATTGATGCCGTCTGAAAAAGCATCTACCGAACCGGCTTTATGTAGTTCAATGAAACCGATTGTGAATAAAAAGCTTTTTCAGACGGCCTCTTGCCGAAAAAGACAGTTTCGGGCTATGGATTATTCCTGCGATTAGTGGTATTTTCGGTGTGGCTTTGCCGTTCAGCGCAACCAAAGCCCCATCAGAAAAATATCTCAGGAGAACCATCATGGCATACAACTACACCCAAGCCGCCGGTTTGCAGGTGGACAACCATCTCTATCAATTCATCGAAAACGAAGTATTGGCCAAACACCCCAACGTGAAATCCGCCGAATTCTGGCAAGGCTTCACCGAGCTGGTGCAAAAGTTCGCCCCGCGCAACCGCGCGCTGCTTGAAAAACGCGACCAAATCCAAGCCAAAATCGACGCATGGCACAAGCAGAACGCCGGCGCAGTTAAAGATGAAGCCGCTTATCAGGCGTTTTTGAAAGAGCTGGGTTATTTGGTTGATGTGCCGTCTGAATTCAAAATCTCCACCGAAAACGTCGATCGCGAACTTTCCGAGCAAGCCGGCCCGCAATTGGTGGTGCCGATCAACAACGCCCGCTACGCCCTGAACGCCGCCAACGCCCGCTGGGGAAGCCTGTACGACGCGCTTTACGGCACCGATGCCGTTGACCAAAGCGGCGACTTGGCACCCGGCAAAGGCTACAACCCCAAACGCGGTGATGCTGTGATTGCCGCCGCCCGCGAGTTTCTCGACAACAGCATTCCCCTTGCCAACGGCAGCCATAAAAACGTTACCGCCTACCAAGTGGCCGAAGGCCGTCTGAAAGCCAAATTGAAAGACGGCAGCGAAAGCGGCTTGGTTTCCCCCGAATTATTCGTCGGCTACAACGGCAGCGCCGAAGCCCCGACTTCCCTGCTGTTCCTGCACAACGGCCTGCACATCGACATCTTGATTGATAAAAACAGCCCCATCGGCAGCCAAGACCCGGCAGGCGTGAAAGACATCATTTTAGAAGCCGCTCTCAGCACCATTATGGACTGCGAAGACTCCGTAGCCGCCGTCGACGGCGAAGACAAAGCATTGGTATATGCCAACTGGCTCGGTCTGATGACCGGCACGCTCACCGAAGAAGTGGAAAAAGGCGGTAAAACCTTCACCCGCAAACTCAATGCCGACCGCGAATACACCAAACCCGACGGCAGCGGCCAATTCAAACTCCCCGGCCGTTCACTGCTGTTTATCCGTAACGTCGGCCACTTAATGACCACGCCTGCCGTGCTCGATTCAGACGGCAACGAAATCCCCGAAGGCATTCTCGACGGCGTGATGACCGCCTTAATCGCCCCGTTCGACCTCAACCGCAGCGAAAACAAAAACAGCCGTTCAGGTTCCGTATACATCGTGAAACCGAAAATGCACGGCTCTGAAGAAGTGGCGTTTGCCAACGAACTGTTTGCCGCGTTTGAAGACTTAACCAAACTGCCGCGCAACACCCTGAAAATGGGTATTATGGACGAAGAACGCCGCACTTCCGCCAACCTCGCCGCCTGTATCCAAGCCGCCAAAGACCGCGTCGTATTCATCAACACCGGCTTCCTCGACCGCACCGGCGACGAAATGCACACCTCCATGCACGGCGGCGCGTTTATCCGCAAGGGCGACATGAAAGCCAGTAAGTGGATCAACGCCTACGAGCTCAACAACGTCCAAACCGGCCTGCAATGCGGCTTGCGCGGCAAAGCCCAAATCGGCAAAGGCATGTGGGCCATGCCCGATTTGATGGCCGAAATGCTCAAGCAGAAAATCGGCCACCCCAAATCAGGCGCAACCACCGCTTGGGTGCCGTCGCCCACCGCAGCCACCCTGCACGCCACGCACTATCATCAAGTGAACGTGTTTGACGTACAAGAAAGCCTGTTGGCACAACCCGCTAAAAACTACACCGACGACCTGCTCGCCATTCCGTTCGCCGCCGAACGCAACTGGTCTGCCGCCGACATCCAGCAAGAATTGGACAACAACTGCCAAGGCATTCTCGGCTATGTGGTGCGTTGGGTAGAACAAGGCGTAGGCTGCTCGAAAGTGCCCGACATCCACAACGTCGGCCTGATGGAAGACCGCGCCACCCTGCGCATTTCCAGCCAACACATCGCCAACTGGCTGCTGCACGGCGTAGTCAGCGAAGCGCAAGTGCGCGAAACGCTGGAACGCATGGCCGGCGTGGTGGACAAACAAAACGAAGGCGATGCGGCATACACGCCGATGGTCGGCCGTTTCGACTCCTCCCCCGCCTTCCTCGCCGCCTGCGACTTGGTGTTTAAAGGCACGGAACAGCCGAACGGCTACACCGAACCGCTGCTGCATCACTGGCGTCGTGTAGCAAAAGGTAATTAATTGTTTTTATATCAAATAAAATAAACTCAGGCCGTCTGAAAATATATTCAGACGGCCTTTTGTTTCTCAAACTGTGTTTTAATCGGCTTTTTAATTGTTGATTATGACGATAAAATCCGCAACAGCCATTATCGTTTTGATATATTTGATTGAAACCATGTTGATTTTACACTCTTTTTTATTCAAAAATAAATAAATCAAACACATATTATCAAATTACTGCTTACGGTTAGCCATACGCAGCAAAGGTTTATACTTCAGCCATCAATAATCTTGATGGCATCCATCAAAATTTACAGTTTTACAGTAATTTTAAAAATTACTACATTTGCCTACACAAGAAAAAAACATACAAAAGGAGCATCTAAAAATGAGTATCCACTCTGCCGGCCTGCGGTTCCGCGAGGCTGTTCAAGAATCCAATCCTTTGGTCGTTGTCGGCTGTATCAACGCCTATTTTGCCCGTCTTGCCACCCAAAGCGGCTTTAAAGCCATTTACCTTTCCGGCGGCGGTGTGGCAGCCTGCTCTTGCGGCATCCCCGACTTGGGCATTACCACCATGGAAGACGTGCTGATTGATGCACGGCGCATTACCGATAATGTCGATACCCCGTTGCTGGTGGATATCGATGTAGGCTGGGGCGGCGCATTCAATATCGCCCGTACCATCCGCAATTTCGAGCGTGCAGGCGTGGCCGCCGTGCATATCGAAGACCAAGTGGCACAAAAACGCTGCGGACACCGCCCGAACAAAGCCATTGTGCCGCAAAGCGAAATGGTAGACCGCATCAAAGCGGCAGTAGATGCCCGCGTAGACGAAAACTTCGTCATCATGGCGCGCACCGATGCTTTGGCCGTTGAAGGCTTGGATGCGGCGATTGAGCGTGCCCAAGCGTGCGTAGAGGCCGGTGCCGATATGATTTTCCCCGAAGCGATGACCGAACTGGGTATGTATAAAAAGTTTGCCGAAGCCGTGAAAGTGCCGGTGTTGGCCAACATTACCGAATTCGGTGCCACCCCGCTTTATACGCAAAAAGAGCTGGCAGAAAACGGCGTGAAGCTGGTGCTGTATCCGCTTTCTACTTTCCGTGCCGCCAGCAAAGCCGCGCTGAATGTGTACGAGGCAATTATGCGCGACGGCACGCAGGCCAATGTGGTCGACACCATGCAAACCCGAGCCGAGCTTTATGAATATCTCAACTATCACGATTTCGAGCAGAAGCTGGATAAGCTGTTCAGCTCGAATAAATAACATCACACCATAAAACAAAACCAACCGAACCGGCGCGGCAGATAATGATGTGCAGGCGGAAACGTATAAACCGAAAGGTTTGGTATCCCTTTTCAGACGGCATGCCGATTTCGTAGGGCCGTCTGAAAAAACACACTTAAAATCTACACAGGAGAACCCCTAATGACTACCGAAAAAACACCGGCAGCCCCGAAACCCAAAAAATCCGTTGCCCTTTCAGGCGTACCCGCAGGCAACACCGCCTTGTGTACCGTAGGCCGCAGCGGCAATGATTTGAGCTACCGCGGCTACGACATTCTCGATTTGGCCAAACACTGCGAATTTGAAGAAGTGGCACACCTGCTGATTCACGGCCACCTGCCCAACAAATTCGAGTTGTCTGCCTATAAGAAAAAACTCAAGTCCCTGCGCGGTTTGCCCATCCGCGTGATTCAAGTGTTGGAAAGCCTGCCCGCGCACACCCACCCGATGGATGTCTTGCGCACCGGCGTTTCTATGCTGGGCTGCGTACATCCCGAACGCGAAAGCCAACCGGCCAGCGAAGCGCGCGATATTGCCGACAAATTGATCGCCAGCCTCGGCAGCATGCTGCTTTACTGGTATCAATATTCGCACAACGGCAAGCGCATTAAGGTTGAAAGCAAAGAAGACAGCATCGGCGGGCATTTCCTGCACATGCTGCACGGCAAGCGTCCCACCAAGTCGCAAATCAAAGCCATGCACATTTCGCTGATTCTGTATGCGGAGCATGAATTCAATGCGTCCACCTTCACTTCGCGTGTGATTGCCGGCACAGGCTCCGACATTTATTCCTGCATCACCGGTGCCATCGGAGCATTGAAAGGCCCGAAACACGGCGGCGCCAACGAAGTGGCTTACGACATTCAAAAACGCTACCGCAATGCCGATGAAGCCGAAGCCGACATCCGCGAGCGCATCGGCCGCAAAGAAATCGTTATCGGTTTCGGCCACCCCGTTTATACCGTGTCCGACCCGCGCAACGTCGTGATTAAAGAAGTGGCGCGCGAATTGAGCGAAGAAGCGGGCGATATGCGTTTGTTCGACGTTGCCGAGCGTTTGGAAACCCTGATGTGGAACGAGAAAAAAATGTTCCCGAACTTAGACTGGTTCTCTGCCGTTTCCTATCAAAAACTGGGCGTGCCCACCGCCATGTTCACGCCGCTGTTTGTGATTTCGCGCACCACCGGCTGGTCTGCCCATGTGCTCGAGCAACGCCAAGACGGCAAAATCATCCGCCCGAGCGCGAACTACACCGGCCCCGATGATTTGGCTTTCGTGCCGATGGAAGAACGCTAAACCGAATCAAGGTACGGCCGGCGCAAGCCTACCGTACCTTTTTTGATGGTTCAGACAGGCATGGGGCCGTCTGAAAAACTTTTCCCTGAAAACCCAATATAATGCCGGTACTGCTTGACAAACGAAAGAGTACGACACCGCATGAAAACGATTAAATTCAACAACTGTTTGAACACTTTAGCCGGCATGACGGCCTGTATTGCCCTAGCCGCCTGCTCCGAAACCGGAAATGCCGCGCCCGGCCAGCCTGCCGCCGCACCCGGACAAATCGGGCATTTACGGCTGGCCGACAATCTCGACCGCCCGCAAGACGGCTATTGTTTGGACATTTTGGGTTCGGGGCAGCATATCCGCTTCGATATGCCGATGACCGCACACAACTGCAAACCCGGCTTATATGAAGACGAAGCCGTGGTAATGGAAAAAGACGGCAAGATACATTTTCCCGCTTACGGCGTATGTGCAACCGTGGCCGGTATCAACAATACCGTGCTGGCAGGTGCGGCGGTGATGCCGAGATTATGCGGCGAACGCAGCCCGTTTCTCGAATCGCAGCATTTGCAGCATTTCGTACATCGTTCAGACGGCCGCATCGAGCTGGCCGGATCGGGTTTGTGCCTGACCGTGGGCACGGAATCGGCTTCTACCTTTGATGCCACCCACCGTTGGCGCGCTTTGTTTATGCAGAAGTGTGAACAAGCACCGCTGCCGTTGTCGAAATGGCGTTTCAGCGTGCCGAAAACGCATTAGCCGCATGCCGGTATCGCCGCACGGCAAACCGAACCGCCGCCACAATATGCGGGCATTGTTGTCGCAGCAGATGCGGTTTACGCCTCTCAAAGTGCCGCCGCAATGCCGGCTGACAACACGCCTTAAGAAAGGTTGTTCATGAACCTGAAAGATTATCTGCTGATATTGCTGGTGATTGGTATATGGGGCGTGAATTTCCTGTTTATGAAGTTTGCCCTCAACGAAATACCGCCGATGGTATTGGGTATGCTGCGTTTTTTCTGCGTGGTGTTCCCCGCAGTGTTTTTACTCAAACGCCCGCCCGTGCCGTGGCATTTGTTGGCGGCCTACGGTTTAACCATCAGCTTCGGCCAATTCGCCCTGATGTTTACTGCTTTGGATTGGGGGCTGCCTACCGGCTTGGCGGCGTTAATGCTGCAAGTGCAGGTGTTTTTTACCGTGTTGATTGCCGGCATCGTGCTGCGCGAGCCGGTGCTGGCGCATCATTTGCTGGGCATGTTTACCACCGCCGTCGGGCTGGTTTTTATCGGTATCGGCCATTATCAAGGCCAACTGCCGATTACGGCCATGCTGCCGGTGTTCGGTGCGGCGGCTTCTTGGGCATGCGGCAATATTATTGTGAAACGCATCGGCTCTGTGAACGCTTTGTCGCTGGTTGTGTGGGGCGGCATTCCGGCATTTTGCGCATTTACGCTGGCTTCGCTGATGCTATACGGCACCGACGGTTTGGCACAACATGTCTCCAACCTGACTTGGAAAGGCATTGTCGGCATTCTGTTTTTGGCTTATGTGGCGAGCTTGGTCGGCTATACCGGCTGGGGCGCGTTGCTGGCCAAGCATCCGGCCGGCAGGGTAACACCATTTGCTTTATTGGTGCCGGTGATTGCTTTGCTGGCAGGCTATCTGGTTTTAAACGAACGCTTGGCAGCATGGCATTGGCTGGGCATTGTTGTGGTGATGGCCGGCCTGACGCTGCATATTTTCGGCAGCAAATGGCGCAGGGCAGTGCCTGATATATAAATGATATATGGCCGTCTGAAAAAGCTTTCAGGCAGGCATACCAATATCGAATCAATCGGTTATCAATTATGATTATCGGCTTTCAGACGGCCTGATGCCGTCTGAAAAAACACACTAAAAGAAAAACATTGAAAAAGGACTTAACCATGAAAACCAACCAAATCTACCGCAAACCCCTACCCGATTCCGATTTGGAATACTACGATGCCCGCGCGGCGTGTGAAGATATCCAACCCGGCTCTTACGACACGCTGCCCTACACTTCGCGCATTTTGGCCGAAAACCTGGTTAACCGTGCCGACAAGGTAGACTTGCCCACGCTGCAAAGCTGGTTGCGCCAACTGATTGAGCGCAAGCAGGAAATCGACTTTCCGTGGTTCCCCGCGCGCGTAGTGTGCCACGATATTTTGGGGCAGACCGCGCTGGTGGATTTGGCCGGTTTGCGTGATGCGATTGCCGAAAAAGGCGGCGATCCTTCCAAAGTCAACCCCGTGGTGCAAACCCAGCTGATTGTCGACCACTCACTTGCCGTGGAATGCGGCGGCTATGATCCCGATGCGTTTGCCAAAAACCGTGCCATCGAAGACCGCCGCAACGAAGACCGTTTCCACTTCATCAACTGGACGAAAACCGCTTTTGAAAATGTGGATGTGATTCCCGCGGGCAACGGCATCATGCACCAAATCAACTTGGAAAAAATGTCGCCCGTGATTCAGGTAAAAGACGGCGTGGCCTTCCCCGACACCTGCGTCGGCACCGACAGCCACACGCCGCATGTGGACGCGCTGGGCGTGATTTCCGTAGGCGTGGGCGGATTGGAAGCCGAAACCGTGATGCTCGGCCGCGCTTCGATGATGCGCCTGCCCGATATTGTAGGCGTTAAACTCACCGGCAAACGCCAGCCCGGCATTACCGCCACCGATATCGTGTTGGCCTTAACCGAATTTTTGCGTAAAGAGCGCGTGGTCGGTGCATTTGTCGAATTCTTCGGCGAAGGGGCGGAAAGCCTTTCTATCGGCGACCGCGCCACCATTTCCAACATGACGCCCGAGTACGGCGCAACGGCGGCCATGTTCGCTATCGACCAACAAACCATTGATTATTTGAAACTGACCGGCCGCGACGACGAACAGGTCAAACTGGTAGAAAACTATGCCAAAACCGCCGGCTTGTGGGCGGATGCGCTCAAAACAGCCGAATATCCGCGCGTATTAACCTTCGATCTCTCTACCGTTACCCGCAACATGGCCGGCCCGTCCAACCCGCACGCCCGCGTAGCCACCGCCGATTTGGCCAAAAAAGGCATTGCCGCACCCTACGAAGAGCCTTCAGACGGCCTGATGCCCGACGGTGCCGTGATTATCGCGGCGATTACGTCGTGTACCAACACCTCCAACCCGCGCAACGTCGTGGCCGCCGCCCTGCTGGCACGCAAAGCCAACGAATTGGGTTTAACCCGCAAACCGTGGGTGAAATCGTCGTTCGCACCCGGCTCCAAAGTAGCGGAAATCTATCTGAAAGAATCAGGCTTGCTGCCCGAGCTGGAAAAGCTGGGCTTTGGCATCGTGGCCTTTGCCTGCACCACCTGTAACGGCATGTCCGGCGCGCTCGATCCGAAAATCCAGCAGGAAATCATCGACCGCGATTTGTACGCCACCGCCGTATTGTCGGGCAACCGCAACTTCGACGGCCGTATCCACCCCTACGCCAAACAAGCCTTCCTAGCTTCGCCGCCGCTGGTCGTAGCCTACGCGATTGCAGGCAGCATCCGTTTCGACATTGAAAACGACGTATTGGGCGTTTCAGACGGCAAAGAAATCCGCCTGAAAGACATTTGGCCGACCGACGAGGAAATCGACGCCATCGTAGCCGAATATGTGAAACCGCAGCAGTTCCGCGACGTGTACATCCCCATGTTCGACACCGGAGCCGCCGAAAAAGCCGAAAGCCCGCTGTACGACTGGCGCCCCATGTCCACCTACATCCGCCGTCCGCCATACTGGGAAGGCGCGTTGGCAGGCGAGCGCACCTTAAAAGGCATGCGCCCGCTGGCGATTCTGCCCGACAACATTACCACCGACCATTTGTCGCCCTCCAACGCCATTCTGCCGACCAGCGCGGCAGGCGAATACCTCGCCAAAATGGGCCTGCCTGAAGAGGACTTCAACTCTTACGCCACCCACCGTGGCGATCACTTGACCGCCCAGCGCGCCACCTTCGCCAACCCCAAACTCTTCAACGAGATGGTGAAAAACGAAGACGGCACCACCAAGCAAGGCTCACTCGCCCGCGTCGAACCCGAAGGCCAAGTGATGCGTATGTGGGAAGCGATTGAAACCTATATGAACCGCAAACAGCCGCTGATTATCGTAGCCGGCGCCGACTACGGCCAAGGCTCCAGCCGCGACTGGGCCGCCAAAGGCGTGCGCCTCGCCGGCGTGGAAGCCATTGTGGCCGAAGGCTTCGAGCGCATCCACCGCACCAACCTCATCGGCATGGGCGTGCTGCCGCTGCAATTCAAAGAAGGCGTTAACCGCCACACCTTAGAACTGGACGGCACCGAAACCTACGATGTGATCGGCAAACGCGAACCGCGCTGCGACTTAACGCTGGTTATCCACCGCAAAAACGGCGAAACGGTTGAAGTACCCGTTACCTGCCGTTTGGACACCGCCGAAGAAGTGCTGATCTACGAAGCCGGCGGCGTGCTGCAACGCTTCGCGCAGGACTTTTTAGAAGGCAACGCGGCTTGAAACTAGAAGTAATTAAAAAAGATTTCTATTAGTGGTAGGTTGGGTTCTGTAATATCCAGAACCCAACTTTATTAATCAAAGATTTAAAGGCATAAATATGGCAATTAAACGACAAATTATTATTTCAGAAAAAGACTATATTTGGAAAGATTTATGCTTATCTGTAGATGGAAAATCCAAAAGGAAAGACCTTAAAAGTTGGTCATTTCCTGAATTATTCAAAAATCATTATCAAGACGGGCAACAAAGACTTTTTTGTATTACCTTCCCTGAAATCACATGTATCAATCCTATCATTGTTGAATTATCTATTAGTAGTGGTCAAAATTTTCACCTAAAAGGAAATATATTAAAACTTTGTAAACAAATTGCAGATGAATTGGGCAATCAATTTTATTTAGTTGTGCAAAGTTTGGATATTAAGAAAACCTGTAGTAAGTCAACAATACAATCTACATTACCGGAAACTATTGCTCGTATTGTTAAACAACGCACACGTCAAGCAGCATATCGTAATGAGCTATTAACCTTATGGAATAATAAATGTGCTTTAACAAATATTGATTTTAAAGGTGTCTTGGTAGCCTCCCATATTAAGCCATTTTACTTAGCTGAAGGTTCCGAAAAATATGATGTTGCCAATGGATTATTACTTTGCACCCATATTGATAAACTATTCGATTTAGGATTAATCTCTTTCGATGAAAATGGTTCAATACTAGTTTCTCAAGAGTTAGCCAACCACAAGCTTTTACAAAAACTCAATATTCCCAAACAGGCATCTTTAAACTTTAACAACCTATCAGATCCCTCTAAAAAACGAGAAATATTAGCTTATTTGTCTTTTCACCGAGATAAAATTTTTCATTCATAACTTATAAAATCTCTATTAGTGTGAATAAGTATATAAAAGTTTAACGAACAAACATATGAATTCTGATACTTTTCTGAAAATTTCAAACCGGCATCAAGCTACTTTGAATGTTACATCTTATAAAACACCGCCAACCAAACCGTAACTTACTCCTTATCCGTCATCACCACCCTATGCCTGCAATGCGCCGGAATATGCACATAATCCCCGGCTTGCAGGCTGATTTCTTTGCCGTTTTCAAAACCCAACACTGCACTGTCCTGCAATAAAATCACCCATTCGGCTTCATCTTGGTCGTACCAGCCTGATTCGGGCGAGGATTGCCCGTGCGAAACGATGCGCTCGATGCGGATATTCGGTGTGCGCAGGATGTCTTCAAAAACTTCGGTATCACTACATTGGGGCAACGGACGGAAAATATTGTGTTTCTGCATGGCGGCTTCCTGTTTTCAGACGGCCTCTAATGCCTATATAACAGAGATTGATGAGCAAGCCTTATTCAATCACGCCTAATGCTTTCAACCCGTTATACACACCGTCTTCCTCTACTGTCGGGCAAACATAGTCGGCAACGGCTTTTAAGTCTGGATGGCCGTTACCCATGGCAACGCCGAAACCCACGGCCTTCATCATTTCAATATCGTTTAAACCGTCGCCAAACGCCATTACGTCTTTCATCTCAATGCCCAGCTTGGCAACAGCTTTGCCGATGCCGCGGGCTTTCGAGCCTCCTGCGTTCAAAATATCGACGGCCTGTTCGTGCCAGCGAACGGTTTTGTAGCCGTAGCCGGCGGCTATATCGGCCATTTCCTGTTCGCGGGCAGCATCATAAAATGCCAGCATTTGAAAAATTTCGTGTTTGCGAAAAAAGAATGGATCAACTACCGGTGCGGCAAATATATGCTTCATGGTCTCTTCTACCACAGGAGTCAGAGCAGATACCGCTATGTTATCGTTGGCCACAAAAGCATAAGCAATGCCGTGCCGGTCAAAATATCGGCAAAGCTGCTCGACAATATCGGTATCCAGAGGACATTTATCGATAACTTCGCCACGGTAGCGTATAAACTGGCCATTTATGGTCAGCAATAAATCCATTCCGGCATCTTCGGCAAGCCGACGAACCTTAGCAGGAATCGCAGCATAAGGGCGGCCCGTTGCAATAGCCGTTAAAATACCGCGTCTTTTCAATGCAATAACGGCTTCCCGCACGGAAACTCTAAGGGTATCGGTATATTTACGGTATAGGGTGTCGTCTATATCAAAAAATACGATTTTAGGCTGGTTCATCATTATTTATTTAAGCTTTCAATTGCTGTTACCACACTATAGTTTATTTGAGTATCGGCATGTGCGTTTTGGGAAACCGCTGCGTTTCACTTCATTTCGGCAGTCCGATACAATCTCTAGCCAATCAACTCAATTTTAATACAAGGCAGCAAGCCGCAGACAGTACAGGCATTACGAAGCCGATTCTGTCGCCTCTAAGTGGCTTACACAATCGTTCTCTTTGAGCTAAGGTGCAGCAACGTCGTAGTAAAAGTTAAGTGGATTAACTATATACCATCATACTCTGGCACCATCCCAATCTCTTCTCAAATTATCGAAGTTTCAGACGGCCCAAATCAAAATCTGCGCGACAAATTTATTATCTTTTAACTTGCTCACTATCAACAACAATGGCTTTTACAGCAAGTATAAATTGAATCCAACTGCCCCATAAATGTAATTTAGTTTCTTTAAATTTCACCAAACAATCTGAAAGTCATTTCAATTTCAAAAAAATATAATTGATTTAAATAAATATTTATTAAAAATACAAACAATTTTCGC
>NZ_LGZA01000027.1:0-40547 GCF_001308005.1 Neisseria sp. 74A18 | reverse complement strand
CGCTGTAACCGCCGTCTTTCTGAACGGTGGTGGTGACGGTTTGGGTATTGCCTTTGGCATCGGTTACCACCAAAGTCACCACTTGGCCTTCTTCCACGTCGGTGGTGGTGCCGGTGATGGTCGGGGTGTTGTCGCTGCTCAGTGCCGGTGCGTCTACGGTAATGGCGGCTTGGGTGTCCACCGAACCTTTGTCGGCGGCTTTGCCTTCGTTACCGGACGGATCTTTGACTTTGGCTTCCGCCGTGTAGTTACCGTCGGGCAATGCGTTCGGCACGTCTACACCGTAGCTGCCATTACCTTTAACGGTAGTCGTCACAGTTTGGGTGTTGCCCTTGGCGTCGGTCACCACTACGGTTACCACGGAACCGGCCGGAGCATCGGTTTTGCCCGTAATCGTCGGGGTGTTGTCTTTGCTGTTGTCCGGTGCGTCTACGCTGATCATCGGCGCGGTAGTGTCGATAGAACCGTTATCTTGGGCAGTACCTTCATTACCCAATTTGTCTTTAACGGTTGCTGTTACGGTATATTTTCCATCGGGCAATGCTTCGGGAACATCGATACTGTAACGTCCGTCAGCTTGAACGGTGGTAGTTAGGGTTTGTACTTTTCCGTTGGCATCTGTTACCACGATAGTAACGATTTGACCTTCTTCCACATCTTTTACAGAACCGGTGATGGTAGGTGTAGTATCAACGCTTGCATCGGGCGCATCAACGGTAATTTTAGCGGTTGTATCAATGCTGCCCGGGTCGGTTGCAGTAGCTGACTTGCCGGAAGACGTCTGCACAGTAGCGGTAGCGAGATACTCTCCGTCGGCCAAAGGTGCTTGCGGTTCTACGGAATAAAAGCCGGTTTCTCCGATAATGGTAGAAACGGTTTGGGTATTGCCTTGGCTGTCGGTTAACACAACCGTTACAATGCTTCCCGGCTCGGCAAAGGCTACATTACCTGTTATTTCAGGGGTGTTATCGGTTGTATTGTCGGGGGCATTAACCGAAATAGCCGGATCACGCGGAGCGTCGTCATCATTTGCACCCAAAGCGGCCAAACCGCCCAAAGGCAGAGCGGCCAACAGCCACAAGGGATTTGGCAGCCACATTGCGCTGATAATCTCACCGCCCAAAGCCTGACCGGCCTGAACTTCTTCGGCCAGCATCGTTACCGCATCAGAAGTTTCCGTGCTTTCGGGAACATAAGGATAAACATTTCCGTTTTCGTGCTCGCCGACCAGCAAGCTGCTTTTCGATGCGCCTGTTTCGCTTGAATAGTAACCTTCTAAAATCAAATCCGGATTTTGGATTTCGCTGCCTTCAAACGCAATTTCCAGATTGTCACCCACGCGCTTAGTCATGATGTTTTCAGGAGCGAACTGGGTCATCTCATCGACAAATTGATAGTTCACATCGGCTTGCGCAGGAATGCGCAAAACTTCGCCCGAGGCCGTCTGAAACTTGACTGTTTCCACAGTTTCTTTGGCATTGTTAATTTTTAACGTAATGTTTTTAGACATATTATTCACCTTTATTTTTTAGATTTAATTTATTTTTTTTCGCCGTGCAGAATCACTTCGACGCGACGGTTAGGTTGGTCGCATTGTTTGCGTGCATTCGCATCGGTCGGGTGCTTGGCGCGGCAATCTTCTACCAATAATTCGCGCTCACCGCGGCCTTCTGCTGTGATTAATCTGTTGTCTAAGCCGCTTTCCGCCAAAACGCGTTTAACGGTTTCCGCACGTTCAACCGACAGTTTTTGGTTATATTCCGGTTTGCCGGACGGATCTGTATGACCTACCACAACCACGCTGCGCACCAAATCGGGATGTTGTCTGATTTCATTGGAAATTTCGGCAATTTCCTGTTTGCCTTTGGGCAGCATGCTGGCATAATCTGAACGGTTGAAAGCAAACAGAGTTGCGGCTTGCAAATCGTATTTTTTCAATACGGTTGCACATTGTTGTGCACTTGAAACACGCGAAAGGGTGTGGTTTTGGCGGGGAATGCCCTTCATTTCAACGGCGGCCTGCTCGGGTGATACGGCTTGCAGCACCGGATTACCTGCTCCGTCATCGACAATTTTGAAAAAAGAAACGGCGGCTTCAGGCAGGTTGTAGTAGTCGCCTGAATTTAATTTGTGACGGTAACCTTCATCCCGCTTGGTGAACTCCGCATGGAAACGCTGGTTTTGCGCACATACGGTTTCCTGACGGTAAGCATTGGGTTGCAGCGAGCCTGAATATTGTCCGTTAACGTAAATATTGACGGTCGGGCCTGCAATCGCGTCGGCTTGGCGGTAAACCACCACGGAAGAGCGGTTGTCCGGCACGGAAGTGCTGTATGCGGCTTCTTTAGTACCCACCCAGCTTTCTCTGTGCTGATGGGCACATCCTACTGCTGTGAGCGGCAATAACATCCACAATAATTTACGATACTGAAACATAATTCAAAACTCCTGACTTTCGATAATGCATCTGCACAATAGATGCCGTTCGTTATATTTAAATATTTCCAACTATAATTAGAATCTGGCTAATGATTTTCCACATGACATAGTACATGGCAATAATAAGATGATATACGCATCAACTGTGCTTTTTCATATCAGAATACCAACGGTATTTTTTTACGGATAACAGGTATCCCATTGTATTCGCCTTAACATTTAATAACTTTTTAGCAGAAAACGTTAATAAGTTGAATTTAAACAACCTAATTTTAATCATTTAAAATATTTTGATAAAAACAACATAATAAATAAGGTAATTATCCTTTTTGCAACACACCTTTCATTTTTCCGGCTTTAAGTATTCCTGCAACTTTCCGGCCTTTAGCACATCAGCTTTGCAATTTCCGTTAAAATACGGCCTTTCACGCTTCAACTTTTCCACTTTATGCGCCTTACCCATATCAAACTTGCCGGCTTCAAATCGTTTACCGACCCCACAACCATTCATGTGCCCGGACAGCTCGTTGCCGTTATCGGGCCGAACGGCTGCGGCAAATCAAACGTGATTGATGCCGTGCGCTGGGTATTGGGCGAAGCTTCTGCCAAACAGCTTCGCGGCGAGAGCATGCAGGACGTGATTTTCAACGGTGCCGCCACCCGCCGCCCCGCTCCGCGCGCTTCGGTGGAATTGGTGTTCGACAACAGCGATCACAGCTTGCAGGGCGCATGGGGGCAATATGCGGAAGTGAGTATCAAGCGGCAGCTTACGCGGCAAGGCGAATCCACTTACTTTATTAACAACCAAGTGGTGCGCCGCCGCGACATTACCGATTTATTTTTAGGAACGGGCGTGGGCGCGCGCGGATATGCCGTGATTGAACAAGGCATGATTTCGCGCATCATCGAAGCGCGGCCGGAAGAATTGCGGGCTTATATAGAAGAAGCGGCGGGCGTATCCAAATACAAAGAACGCCGTAAAGAAACGGAAGGCCGTCTGAAAGACACCCGCGAGCATCTGCAACGATTGTCTGATTTACAAAGCGAACTCGCCCGCCAAGTGGAAAAACTGGAAAAACAGGCCGAAACTGCCGAGCGCTATCAAACGCTCACCCGCCAGCTTTCGCAACAGCAGGACTTGCTCGACTACGTGCAATGGCAGCAATCGCTGGCTACCGCCGACAAAGCCACCGTGCAACATCAAACCTTCCAACAACAGCAAGACGAAACAGCCGCCCAAGTTCAAGCCCTAACCGAAGAAATCCATACCCTGCAAGCCACCGAGCAGGCACAGCAACAGAGCGTGCACGACATCAGCAACCAGCGCGGCGTATTGCGCGAACAGATTGCCCGCTTGGAAGAACAAATCCGCCACCAGCAAACCCTGCACCAACGTATCGAGCGCGACAAAGCCGCCGCACAAGTGCAGCTTTCGCGCATCCATCAAGAACAGCAGGAAATCCGTATACAGCTTGAAGAAGCCGACATTCATATAGAAGACAAACAAGCCGAACTGGCCGCACTGGCCATGCAGGTTGCCGAATACGAAGAACGCCTGCCCGAACTCGAAGAAGCACAGTCGGCACTCAACACCGCCTATCAAAACCAGCAAGACGAACACAACCGCATCAAACGCGAGCTGGCCTTGAAACAGCAGCAACTCGCCCATTCGCAGCAAACCCTGCAACAGCATGAAGCACGCAGAGGCCGTCTGAAACAGGAAAGCCAAGCACTCAACCTGCCCGATGACAGCGAAACCGCCGCCGCACAAGAGCAGGCCGCCTTGCTGCAAAGCCAACAAGAACATTACGAAGAACAGATTCTCGCCGCCGAAGAACAGCTCAATCATCTGCGCGAACAGTTTCAGACGGCCTCACAACACCGGCAAAACCTAGAGCAACAACACATCACCCTGCAAGCGCAACAGCAGGCATTGGCACAACTGCTCGCCCAAGACGAAGCCGCCCAAACCGATTTTTGGCAACACACCTCCGCAGCCGAAGCCCCCCAACTGTGGCAGCACATCACCGCCCCTGCCGACTGGCAGCACGCCTTAAGCGTTATTTTGGCCGAACGGCTGCACGCCCGCGCCGTACCGCCTTCGTTCAGCCTGCCGTCGCCGTTTCCCGAAGGCCGTGCCGCCTGGCTTCACGACAACCTTTCAGGCGGCCTCAAGAAAACCCTGCCCGCTCAGGCGCTGCTAAACCAAATTCAAGCCAAAGCTCCTTTTCAGACGGCCTTACATCATTGGCTGGACGGCGTTTTATGCGCGCCCGATTTGGATTACGCACTCGCGCATCAAGCCGACTTGCAAAACAACCAAATCTGGCTAACCCCCGAAGGCCATCAAATCGACCGCATCAGCGTAGTGCTGTACGCCCAAGCCGCACAAGACAACCTGATGGCGCGCAAAGCCCGTTTGGACGAATTAACCGCCGAACTGGAACAAATCACCCCCCAACTGGCCACCGCCGAGCAACAGTCCGCCCAAACCCAAAACGCCTTAAACGCTGCCGAACAACACCATAAAAACCTGCAACAGCAGCAAAAACAGCACAGCCAGCAATACCAAGCGGCACAAAACCGCGCCGCCGAACTGCTCGCCCGCACCAATCAGGGTCAAATCCGCCGCGAACACATCGAACGCGAACTGGCGCAACTCGAAGAAGAACAAATCATTCTCGAACAAACTTCAGACGGCCTCGAAGACGACATCACCACGCTCACCGAAGCCGCAGCCGAACTCGAACACCAGCAGCAAAACACCGGCGGCAGCCGCCAAGAACAACAAGGCCGTCTGAAACAAGCCCAACTTGCCCTGCTCGAAGCCAACCGCCAATACGGTTTGGCAGAAGTGGCCGTGCACAAACTCCAGCAACAAAAACAGCACTTCCAGCAGCAGCTTGCCCAGCTTGAACAGCAAACCTTAGATTGGCAGGAACGCCAATCCGAACTGGCACTCGCCTACGAAACCGAAACCCAAAACGACGAACAGCACGCCAAACTCAGCGAACTGAGCGAATCCGTACAAACCCTCGACGAGCAATACGCCGCCATGCAGGAGCAACTCGCCGCCACCCAAACAAAAGGCCGCGAACAATACGCCCGCCAGCAAACCCTGTCGGCCAAACTGCCGCAATTGCAGGCCGCCACCCAAACCGCTTTGCTGCAACAACAAGAAGCCCTGCTGAACGCCAAACGCTTCCATCAAAATCTTGCCGAACGCCAAGCCGATTTCGACGCACTCGAATCGCTGGCTGCTGCGTCCGGCAGCTTAAAAAACCTCAACAGCGACATCGGCAGCCTCGCCCAACAAATCGAAGCCCTCGGTGCCGTCAACCTCGCCGCCCTGCAAGAGTTGGAAGAAGCCCGCGAACGCGACGGCTACTACCGCGGCCAAAGCGAAGACGTGCAGGCCGCTATCAACCTGCTCGAAGAAGCCATCGAACAAATCGACAACAAAACCAAATCGCGGTTTAAAGAAACCTTCGATGCCGTTAACGAGAAAGTACAAACCTTCTTCCCCACCCTATTCGGCGGCGGCGAAGCCAAATTACACATGATCGGCGACGACCTGCTCACTTCCGGCGTATCCATCATGGCCCGCCCGCCCGGCAAGAAAAACAGCACCATCCACCTCTTGAGCGGCGGCGAAAAAGCCCTCACCGCCATGAGTTTGGTGTTTGCCCTGTTCAGCCTCAACCCCGCCCCCTTCTGCCTGCTCGATGAAGTGGACGCACCGCTCGACGATGCCAACACCGGCCGCTTCTGCAATCTGGTGAAAGAAATGTCGGCGCAAACCCAGTTTCTCTACATCTCGCACAACCGCCTTACCATGGAAATGGCCGAGCAGCTTATCGGCGTTACCATGCAGGAAAAAGGCGTATCGCGGATTGTGGCGGTGGATATCCAACAGGCTTTGAGCATGGCCGAACCTGCTTAACTTCTCAATTTCCGCAGAAAACCCGCAAGCCGAACAACCATCACGCTATCGCAAACCATATGAACAACAATATGATCTGGCAGCCCGAACTGCCGCAAACCGTTTTACACAGCGTTTCAGACCATGCCGCCGCCCTTATGCAGGCGCAGTCGCTCACCACCGCGCTACGCAGCATTCATTCCGATTTTTCCGTACGCCTGCTGCATTTGGGGGAACACAGCTTCGACCAAGCCTTTTCAGACGACCTCATATCCGACGGAGCAGACTCATGGTTTGCCCGCGATGTTTTATTGTGCTTGAACGGCATACCGGTCGTATGGGCGCGCAGCATGTGCAAAAGTGATGCCGGCAACTGGCGCGGCCTTCTCGATTGCGGCACACGCCCGTTGGGTGAAAAACTGTTTGACGGCTCCCTGCCGCTTACCCGCTCCTGTTTCGAATACGCCGCCGTCCAGCCCGACCGCACACTACACGGCTTCGACGGCGCGGCCTTTGCGGCACGCCGTTCGTTTTTCAGCTGGCAGCGGGAAATATTGGGCTTAACCGAATACTTCCTGCCCGGGCTGAAAAGTTTTGTTTAAGGATGTGAGCATTTTCATAATCTGGTCTATAATTACTTTGTGAAACAGCGCAACACAAGCCGTTTGGAAACAGACGGCTTTCTGTATTTACAAGCCATCAATAAATAAAGTAAATATTGCACATGAACATAAAACGATTACTCTTAACATTCCTACCCCGCTATGTGGTGGGCAGACTGGTGATTTACAGCAGGCTGATGCGGATAGAAAAACCCATCGGCACTTTACTGCTGTTGTGGCCGACCTTATGGGCTTTGTGGATTGCATCCGAAGGCATACCCGACTTCACTATTTTGATTGCCTTTGCCGTGGGCACTTTTTTGATGCGCAGCGCAGGGTGCGTTGTTAACGATTTTGCCGACCGCAAATTTGACGGCTCGGTAGAGCGCACCAAAAACCGCCCGTTTGCCAAAGGTTTGGTTTCTACCGAAGAAGCCATTTTGTTGGCACTCATCCTCTGCCTGCTGGCAGCACTCTGCCTGCTTCCCCTCAACCGCCTCACATGGCTGATGAGCCTTCCGGCTTTGTTTTTAGCCGTAACCTACCCGTTTACCAAACGCTTTTTCCCACTTCCCCAATTTTATTTAGGATTAGCCTTTTCATTCGGCATCCCCATGGCATTTGCCGCCGTTAACGAAACCGTTCCCCCCCTAGCCTGGTTGATTTTTACCGCCAATGTATTATGGACTTTGGCCTACGACACCATCTATGCCATGGCCGATAAAGAAGACGACTTAAAAATCGGCATCCGCACCTCTGCCATCACATTCGGAGATAACGATATTTCCGCCATCATGATCTGCCACTTTTGGTTTACCGTATTGATGACCATACTCGGCTTGCAGATTCAGGCCACATGGCCTTTCTGGATAGCCTTGCCCATCAGCATTTACTGGCAATACAAACAATACAAACAAATCAAAACGCGTGATTGCTGGTTGTCTTTCCGTACTTTTCTAGAAAACAACCGTATCGGTTTGATATGGTTTTTGGCCATTGCCGGACACTATCTGTGGCTTTCTATTCAGACGGCCTAGAACCTTTGCAAAACCCCCATCTGCGGCGCATTTCTGCGTTGTGCGCTGCTCGCTCGCTTGCCTATCTATATGATATGTCTGCACTCGCTGTGCTGCTACGCCTTGAACTGCATCCGCATCTGGGGGTTTTGCAAAGGTCTCAGCCTAAAATAAAAAAGCAGATGTTTCAACATCTGCTTTTTTATAAACCATCGTAATCAACCCAAGTTATCCGCCATCGCGGCATGTTCGCTTTCCAACTGTTTCTCAGCCAGCACGGCAAGCTGCGATGCCACACCCTGCTCTATTTTGGTCAAGCTGGCCGCATGTGCTTCGTGATAGGCTTCCTCAAGAGCGAAGGCGAAACCCACAGAATCCGTGCCGCCGTGGCTTTTCACAACCACACCGCGCAAACCGAGAAAAATCGCCCCGTTGAACCGGCGCGGATCAAACTTGTTTTTAAACCCTTTCAAAGCAGGCATGGAAACCAATGCCGCCGCTTTGGTAAACAAGTTGGCTTTAAACTCCTGTTTGATGGCGCCGCCCATAAACTTAACCGCACCCTCAATGGTTTTCAGCACGATATTTCCGACAAAACCGTCGGCCACAATCACATCCACTTTGCCGGTGAATACCGTATTACCTTCCACATTGCCGATAAAGTTTAAATTGCTTTCACTCAGCAGCTTGAAAGTCTGCTTAACCGTGTCGGTGCCTTTAATCTCTTCCGTCCCCACATTCAGCAAGCCCACCTTAGGGTTTCCTTTTTCAGGATAAAGCGCCTGATAAAGCTCGCTGCCGATAACGGCAAATTGCATCAACTGCTCGGCCGAACAGTCTACATTGGCACCCAAATCCAACATCAAAGTGACATGTTCCGAAGCCGACGGCAAAAACTTGGCAATCGCCGGACGCTCAATACCCGGAATGGTTTTCAGCACAAAACGTGCCGTAGCCATTAATGCGCCCGTATTACCTGCCGACACGGCGGCTTGGGCATGCCCTTCTTTAACTTGGTTAATCGCCACACGCATAGAAGAATCTTTTTTATTTTTCAATGCCAACTGCGGCGGTTCGTCCATTTCCACAACCTGAGTGGAATGATGGACGGTAATCCTATCCATCGGCGCCTGCGCGGCCGCCAATGCAGATTTCAAAGCAGGCTCATCGCCTACCATAATCAGATGCACATTACTCTGCTGCTTAAGAAAAGCTACGGCACCGGGCACGGTAACATCCAAACCCGCATCTCCGCCCATAGCATCTACTGCCAAAGTAATCATAAATATTCTCCGTGTTCCCTAAACGCGTACCGTTTAACTTATCTAGTAAAGCTGAATCGGCTTTCCGGTAAAACCGCATATATAGTCAAGCCACTTATTTTTACTACGGCGTTGCTACGCCTTATCTCAAAGAGAACGATTGCGTAAGCCACTGAAGCGGCAACAGAATCTGCTCTCTACTGCTTGTACTGTCTGCGGCTTGCTGCCTTATATTAAAAATAAGTGGCTTGACGATACAACCGCCAGCATACTCACGATAACACGCTCAAAATACCGGCAACGGCAGGTATTTGATCAGATCCTCCTGCGCGCGCACGGCAACCCCTGCAATGTTTTCAGACGGCCTCATCATCCGGCTAGGCCGTCTGAAAAAATACTATCCGGCACAGCCCGAATCATTCAACGCCATCTTCAAATCAATCTATTTTATTTCGAGCGGCGATATTTCTTTATTCATCGGCTCCGGCAAACAAGCGGCCTGTCTCACATCAACCGCCGATAGCCAACAGACTTAACTTTTACCGCTGCATTGCTGAGCCTTGTTTTTTTATGAATGCGCCGCTTGACTATATAACAACGCCCAACGCCGGACTTTTATCTAAACTTAATCAATGGTCGACTGATCGGCCAAACGGTTATGCTCGTCGATATCTTCGGCATCCCAAGGATAATTAATCCACCAATCTTGCACGGTGATACCGCTGAAATAAGGCATACCCTGCGGCAACCGGCCTTTCTTTTCTTTGATTTTCTCATGCAGAACGGCAATGCCGATTGTGCCGAAATTTTCTTTGGCCAACTCGTTGAGACAGAATTCCAAAGTAACCCGGCTGTCGTCCACTTCATCCACCACCAATACGTTTTTGCCTTTTAAGGTTTCGGGCAAAGGATCCAGCCATTGGATTTTTTTAACACCGTCGGTTACTTGGCCCGTATGCTCGCCATCGTAATAAGCGGTGGTAACGGCATAAATGGGAATATTCAAAAAACAGCGCAAGATTCTTGCAGGAATAAACCCGCCGCCGCCGATAGCAATCATTGCATCATATCGAACACCCGATGCTTTAACTTTGTCGGCCAGTTGTTTGATGACGCGGTGGACATCATCGTATGTATACCAGATTTTCTTTTTCATTATTCAAAACACCACCAAGCCCGGCAAATCAGGCTTTAAAAGCCGTTCAAACGGCCTTTGCTGCCCAACTTGCGGCAGTTAACGCAAAAAAGCCAGCAATTGCAGTTTACGGGCAATTTTCTGGCTTTCTCTTCATCAGCAGAGGCGGAAAAATTATTCGCCTTTGGCTTTTACCACTTTACGGCCACGGTACATACCGTTGGGAGAAATGTGGTGCGGGCGGTGCACTTCACCGGTGGCACTGTCTACAGACAGGGCAGGTGCAGTCAACGCATCATGCGAACGGTGCATACCGCGTTTTGAGGGAGATTTTTTATTTTGTTGAACGGCCATTTCAAGCTCCTAAAAATATATAAAACTAAAACCGGTTAGCGGCTGCTTTTCAGCCCTGCCAAAACGGCAAACGGATTGGGTTTGTCCTGATTAACCTCTTCAAGAGCGGTATTGCCGCACGATTCGTGACGGGGCGAAAACGGCAGTGCCATCAGGATTTGGTCTTCCACCAAAACGCGCACGTCGATTTCGCTTTCTGCCACCATTCCTTCCAGCTCTTCATCGGAAAGCATGGCTTCGTCCAAAACGGCTTCATCATCAAACAAAACGATGCGGCTGTTTTCTTTCAGCTCGAATGCCATCGGTTTGATGCAGCGTTGGCAAACCAAAGGAAGGTTTCCGGTTACGCTCAAATCGAGAAACAAACGCTGCAAGCGGTCTTGCCCGCCTTGCAGCGTAAACGAAACCTCAGACTGTTTGTCGGCAAAATATTCGTGCGACCAAACGCGTTCGTCCAACTGGCTAAGCAAAAATCTGCCTTGCAAACTCTGCTTTTCTGCGGCGAAAGCTGCGGGGTCAATCAAATTAAGGTCTGACATAAACGGGATATGATATAATTTAAAAGGTTTAACGTCAACGATTTTATTGCAGCTATGAATACTCGTTTGCCGCTTATTTTAGGCTCAAGCTCGGCATTCCGCCAAGCCCAACTTCAACGCTTGGGCATTGATTTTCAGACGGCCCCGCCCGATTACGATGAAACGCCTTCGCAAAACGAAACGGCCGAAGAGACCGCATTGCGTTTGGCCGTGGGCAAAGCGCATTCGCTTGCCGCCCGATTTCCCGAAGCCTTGATCATCGGCGCAGACCAAGTGGCATGGTGTAACGGCACTCAGTTGGGCAAACCGATGAACGTAGCAAACGCACAACATATGCTGTTATCTTTAAGCGGCAAAAACATTGAATTTTATAGCGCGGTTTGTTTGCTGAACACATTTTCGGGCAACCTGCAAACACATGTCGACAAAACCGTGGTTGCTATGCGTGAGCTCACATCCGCGCAAATCAGCCGCTACATCGAACGCGAACCGGATGCTGTGTTTTGCGCCGGTGCTGCCAAAAGCGAAGGGTTGGGCGCGGCCTTGTTGGAACGCGTCGACAGCACAGACCCGAACGCCTTAATCGGCTTACCTGTCTTCAAGCTGATTGATTTTTTGGAGGTAGAAGGTTTCAACGTGCTTTAAAGCACGCGATTAGTTCTATAAGGCCGTCTGAAAATTGTTTTGTAAGTGTTATTAATGTTTCAGACGGCCTGCCCAAACCACCCGTATTTTTAACATACAAACCATTTTGCCCGACATCATTATGCAACCTATTCTTTATCTGATTCCCACACCGCTGGGCACACCCGACACACCTTGCCTTCTGCCGCATGAACAGGCTCAAATTACCGGCCTGACGGATTTCGTTGTGGAAGCCGAAAAAACCGCCCGCACCCATCTCAAGCATTTGGGCGTCAGCACGCCGATTCGCGAGCTTAATTTGCAGGCACTCAACGAGCACACCCCGCCGGCAACACTCCCCGAGCTACTCAAACCTTTGCATGAAGGCCGCAGTATGGGCATAGTCAGCGAAGCGGGCTGCCCTGCCATAGCCGACCCCGGTGCCGACCTTGTTGCCCTTGCCCACGCCCACGGGTTTGAAGTCCGCCCGCTTGTCGGCCCTTCCAGCCTGCTGCTTGCCCTGATGGCTTCGGGAGCAAACGGCCAGAGTTTCGCTTTTAAGGGTTATCTGCCGTCTGAAAAAACCGCGCGCATCCAATCATTGAAAACACTGGAACAACATTCCCGCAAGCACAACGAAACCCAAATATTCATCGAAACACCCTACCGCAATACCGCAATGCTGGAAGACGTTGTTGCCACACTTGCTCCCGCAACGCGTTTGTGCACGGCCAGCGACTTAACCTTACCCACACAAAGCATCATCAGCAAACCTGTTGCCGATTGGAGAAAACTCCCCGCCCTGCCCGATTTGAAAAAGCGCCCGACCATTTTCATCTTGCACGCGGCATAACTTTTGCTTGTTTGCTTGCCAAGCACACATTCTTTGCCTATAATCTGCCGCTTATTCGGAATGTAGCGCAGCCCGGTAGCGCACTTCGTTCGGGACGAAGGGGTCGGAGGTTCGAATCCTCTCATTCCGACCATTATTTTTCAGGCGGCTTTGAATATTCAAAGCCGCCTTTTTTACTTTGCGGCAAAGCTTTTATTCTTTTATTTTTTCAAGCCTATTTATTCAACGCTATTTATTCAAGACGCAGCCAAACCGTGAATCAGCTTTCAATGCACCGTAAGCAGGCAGCAAATTTGCACACATCTGCGGCCGTCTGAAAAACACATAACAACCGTTGTGAAAATGAATAATCCATACGAAAGGTTAACATTCAAGCATTCACTTGCAACAAAAGCCGATTCCGCTACCGTTTCAGCAATTTAAGCAACCCGCCGCCTTCTGCCGCCGCCAAACCACATAGCCGAAAAGATTGGTTTTCATCGTTATAGTGTTAGGAAAATCAGGCGTATTCCCTTACAATACCCTTTATTCAAAAACCATCACAAAGGCGATACCATGCAGTATGCCAAAATTCTCGGAACAGGCAGCTACCTGCCCGCCAACCGCGTAAGCAATGATGATTTAGCCAAAAAAGTAGATACATCCGACGAGTGGATTACCACCCGCACCGGTATCAAATTCCGCCATATCGCCGACGAACACGAAAAAACCAGCGATTTGGCCGTTGCCGCCGCACGCCGTGCGCTGCAAGATGCGGGTGTTGCCGCCGACGAAATTGATTTGATTATCGTGGCAACCTCAACACCCGATATGATTTTTCCTTCCACCGCCACCATCGTCCAACAAAAGCTCGGCATCGGCTCAACCGGCTGCCCCGCTTTCGACGTTCAAGCCGTGTGCGCGGGCTTTATGTATGCCTTAACCACCGCCAATGCCTACATCAAAAGCGGCATGGCCGAAAAAGTGTTGGTTATCGGTGCCGAAACATTCAGCCGCATTATGAACTGGGAAGACCGAACCACTTGCGTGCTGTTCGGCGACGGTGCCGGCGCAGTCGTACTCGGCGCGTCGGACGAACCGGGCATCATCCACAGCAAGCTGCAAGCCGACGGTAATTATATCGATTTGCTCAAAACGCCCGGCCAAGTGATGAACGGCCAAGTATGCGGCACGCCGTTTCTGACAATGGACGGCCCCGGCGTATTCAAATTCGCCGTTAAAATGCTGGCCAAAGTGGCAGACGATGTTATCAAAGAAGCAGGCTACACCCCGCAACAAATCGACTGGCTCGTGCCGCACCAAGCCAACAAGCGCATCATCGACAGCACGGCCAAGCATTTAGGGCTGAGCATGGACAAAGTGATCCTAACCGTGCAAGAGCACGGCAACACTTCCGCCGCATCCATTCCTTTGGCTTTGGATCACGGCATCCGCAACGGGCAAATCCGTCGCGGGCAACACCTGCTGCTGGAAGGTATCGGCGGCGGATTCGCATGGGGAGCAGTATTATTGAAATACTAATCGCCTAAATACGGGCCGTCTGAATTCCGGCAACCGAATCCAAACAAACACACAAGCGCAACAGCAGCTTATATAATCGGCTTCGGCACCAACCGGCTACAAAAAAATAATTTTTCAGACGGCCTTTAATCAGGAGCAGGGGAAGCTCCTTACTCACACAGAATAAAAAATGGACAAACAAATACATTACGGCACGGTAACCCACTGGTTTACCGATCTCCAACGCGGCTCGGTATTATCCGACGACCACGGCACACAACGCATCTTGCTTGAAGCGTATTCGTTAACCCCGAATTACCGCATCCCTAAAAGCGGCGACCGCATCAGTTTCAGCCTGCACGAAGACGGCAGAAACCGTTTATGCGCAGAAAACGCTACCCTGCTGCCGCCCCTAGCGGAAAACGAACGGATAGAAATTACCCTGAGCGATTGGAATTACCAGCAAAACGGCGGCTACGGCATACACCATGTGCAACGCAACTCGCCCATTTTCGTTTTGGGGCAGTTTCTCAACGATCAAACCCGCATCCCCGAAAACGGCGAAACACTCGAAGGCCGTCTGGTCAAACACAGCAACGGCCAATGGCTGCTGGTAGAAGTCGATATCATCGAAAAAACGCCGGCCCCCCTGCCCGACATACCGATTCCGGAAGATATTCCGGCACCGCCGCCCCCGCCGCCTCGTTGGGCCAAAAATACCACACTCGAAGCGCAAAACACCGAGCTGCCGGCAGCCCTGCCCGCAAACCGGGTGCTGGGCGGCACCATCGCGCGCTGGAACGATGAAAAAGGTTACGGCTTTATCGCCACCGAAAACCGGCAAAATGTTTTCTTTCATATTTCCGCATTCCACTATATGTCGCAACGCCCCCGCACCGACCAAAAAGTCAGTTTTTACTGCAACCGGCCGGTAGGCAGCGAACCGCAGCGGGCGATGCGGGTGGTATTGAGCGGACACGAAGCCTCGCTGTTTTCCGAACGCCCCTACGATTACCACGAATTCAACCTCAATATGCGCAAACTTTTGTGTTACGGCCTGTTTGGCAGCCTCTATCTTTTCGGAGTGGCCTATTTTTCACCCATCGTGGCAGCTTTTTACTGCCTGACCAGCGCAGCAGCCTTTTGGCTTTACCGCAGCGACAAACAAACCGCAGTAACCCAATCACATAAAAAACAAGGTTATCTCGGGCGCGTGCCTGAAAAAAAACTGCACCAAATCGGCCTGCTCGGCGGTTGGCCCGGAGCCTTGTTTGCACGCGGCGCATACAACCACAAAACCGGCAAAGCCTCTTTTATCCGCATTTTCTGGATTACCGTAGCCATAAATATTGCCATAACCTACGGCCTGCTGATACATTACTGCGACAATCCCGTTGCCTTATTCTTAAAAAGTTAACGCCAAAAGGAATATCATGTCTTTTGCATTTTTCTTTCCCGGCCAAGGCTCGCAAAGCCTCGGCATGATGAACGGCTTTGAAGGCACAGCCGCAGTAAAAGCCACCTTTCATGAAGCCTCTGCCGCCCTCGGCCAAGATTTGTGGGCCATGATGAACGGCGAAGATGCCGCCGCCATCAACGAAACCGTTAATACCCAACCGCTTATGCTTGCGGCAGGCATAGCCACTTACCGCGCTTATCTTGAAGCCGGCGGCAAAACACCCGATGCGGTAGCCGGCCACAGCCTCGGTGAATACACCGCTTTGGTAGCCGCAGGTGCATTGGATTTTGCCGATGCCGTCAAACTGGTGCGCTTGCGGGCAGAATTGATGCAAAGTGCCGTGCCGCAAGGCGAAGGCGCAATGGCCGCCATTTTGGGTCTGGACGATGAAGTTGTGCGCCAAGTGTGCTCTGAAGCCGCACAAGGCGAGGTGGTTGAAGCCGTAAACTTCAACTCGCCCGGTCAAGTGGTGATTGCCGGCTCTGCCGCCGCAGTCGAATGCGCTATGAATTTGGCCAAAGAAAAAGGCGCAAAGCGTGCCCTGCCCCTGCCGGTATCCGTGCCTTCGCATTGCAGCCTGATGAAACCCGCCGCCGAAAAATTGGCCGAAGCCTTGAAAAATATCGACATCAAACCACCGCAAATACGCGTTATCCACAATGCCGATGTTGCCTCTTATAACGATCCCGATAAAATCAAAGACGCTTTGGTGCGCCAGCTTTACAGCCCCGTGCGCTGGACGGAAACCGTTAACACATTGGTAGCGGAAGGCATTACCCAATCCGCTGAATGCGGCCCCGGCAAAGTGTTGGCAGGGCTGGCCAAACGCATTAATAAAGAAGCGGTATGCAGCGCATTAACCGATGCCGCCCAAGTGGAAGCCTTTATCGAATCACAGCGTTAAACCGCTTTTTCTCTAAATAGCCATACCAAACTTTTGGCAGCATTGCCGAATGGCGATGCAGTTTAAATTCAGGCCGTCTGAAAAACTTTTTTCAGACGGCCTGAGACCTTTGCAAAACCCCCAGATGTGAATACAGTTCAAGGCGTAGCAGCACAGCGAGTGCAGACATATCATATAGATAGGCAAACGAGCGAGCAGCGCACAACGCAGAAATGCGCCGCAGATGGAGGTTTTGCAAAGGTCTCGGCCTTTTACCGATATAACCAATCAAATGAAAAACAGCCGGAACGGTTTTACCCGCTCCGGCTGTTCCCCCGTAGTGTTTGCAGAAGCCGCTCGTGTTGCCGTTGGCGGCTTCTTTGGCCATTTATACCGTTTTCAAAGAGATTACCACTCGAAGTTCACGCCCACGTTATAAGCAGTGTGACCACCTTTCGGGTTGAACGATACGCCCGCTTTGGTAGCGAAGTGTTCGTTGAAGCGGTAGCCTGTACCTACGGCAACAGCGGTTTCAGAACGGTAGCCGCCTACTGCCGCAGATACGTTCAGTTTGCCTACGTTGTAGGGTTGAAACAAACCGCCCAATGCTGCTTGTGTGGCAAAACCACGGCGCACTTCTTTATCCAAATCTTTAACTTTTCTGTCTAACTGTTGGATTTTTTTGCTGTTTTGGGCTGCTTGAGCTTGAACGCCGTCCAAACGCTTTTGATCCAATGCTCTGCTTTGGTTCAAGCGGTTAATCGCTTCTACGTTGGCAGAAATTCTTGATTTGTTCTCTGCGATACCGGCTTTGTTGGCAGCGATATCGGTTTTGTTTGCTGCAATGCCTGCTTTGTTGGTGGCAATATCGGCTTTGTTGGCGGCAATGCCTGCTTTGTTGGTGGCAATGTCGGCTTTGTTTGCTGCAATGCCTGCTTTGTTGGTGGCAATGTCGGCTTTGTTTGCTGCAATGCCTGCCTTGTTGGTGGCGATATCGGCTTTATTTGCGGCAATGTCTTTTTTGTTGGTAGCAATACCTGCTTCGTTGGCGGCGATTCGAGCTCTGTTCGCATCCACCGCATTGTTCACTTCGGTGATTCTGTTTGTATTGCGTTTGATTTCTTCGGCATTGCTCTTGATGTTTGCAGCATTCTTGTCGATTTGTTCCACTTTTTTAGGATCTACACCTTTACCGAGAGAAATACGTGCAATAGCATCTTTATTCTCTTGGATTTGTTTAGCCTGATCAGCCGCACCTGCTTGCAGTTTGCCAATATCTGCCCCATGTTTTGTAGAAGCCTTATCCAAATTACCTAATTTCTCATTATGGCTTTTAAGTGCCTCTCCCTGAACGGCCAAATCATTGGTAAACGTATCGATTTGAACTGTATTACGGTTAATTCTTAGGATTTGGCTTTTTAACGTTTCATCATTCTTAGCAATAGTCTCTTGTGCTTTTTTCAAATCGGCTTTGACATTGGCAATATCCGACTTATTGGCTGCAATAGTTGTTGTGTTTGCGGCAACTGTTGTATCTCTAAGTGCAATAGTAGCTTCTTTAACTTGTTGCGCCTCATTTTTCAGTATTTCAAACTCTGTGCGTGCTTTTTGAGTATCAGCCGCGAGTTGGTTGATCTTTGCATCATTCGTTTTTACTTTTTGTAAATCTGCCTTAATGCCATTGATGTTTGTTTCCTGTTCTTTATGTTGTTTCTCAAGGGTTTGAATATAGCCGAGGTTTAATCCTACTTTTGAAGCTAAATTGGCATAATTATCTTCAATCTTTTTGATTTGCTCATCCTGTTGAGTATTTTTTTGAGTCAGCTGTTGACGATCTTGTTGGCCTTTTGTTATGAGATTAGCATGGTCATCAATAAGATTTTTGTGCAAGCCAAACTTTGCAAGTACTTCTGCAATCTCTTGCCCGTTATCTTGGATTAATTTTTTATTTTGCTCCACTTGTTTAGCCAAATCTACACCGTTTTCAGCATGTGCCTGCCCTGCAAAAACAGTCAACACTGCTGCCGCAGTCAATGAAAGTAAAGTATTGAATGATTGTTTTTTCATTTTATATTCCTTTAGTTTTGTTTGAGTAGACAACCGGTAATGGCAGCCGGATATAACGGCACGGCAGTAAACGGTAAGGCGTTGCTCAGCCTTCAACACTTGCCGGACACATCCGCCCGCCTTGCAGATAAAATGACGGAGCAATAAATGAAAACTTACAACCTATTGGAAAAATACACAAAAAAATTTTTATATTTATGTTTTTAAAGAAAATTTAATTCAAAAATATTCTTACACCAAGAACCAACAGGCGTATGACCGGTTTTTGCTTCTTTCTTATTGAGGCCGTCTGAACCTATGGTTAAGCCCGTTGCTGCGGGCTTTACACACCGGAGAAATAATCCGGCAAGCCTGTGTTCAGACGGCCCTAGAGCTTTTGCTGTATAATCACGCGTTTGTTTCCACGCGGTTCGAAATCCTCCCGCGATACCAAAACTAGGAACCCAAATGCAAAACGAAAAAGCACTGGTCGTCTTTTCAGGCGGCCAAGATTCCACTACCTGCCTGATTCAGGCGGTTCAAACCTATAGCCGCGAAAATGTGCAGGCCATCACGTTTCAATACGGGCAACGCCACGCCATCGAGCTGGAACGCGCCCGTTGGATTGCCGAAGATTTAGGCATCGCGCAAACCGTGCTTGATTTAAGCCTGATGCAGCAAATCACCCACAACGCTTTAATGGACGACACCGCCGAAATTCAGACGGCCTCAAACGGCGTGCCGAATACTTTTGTCGACGGCCGCAATGCGCTTTTTCTGCTCTACGCCGCCATTTACGCCAAAAGCCAAAACATCAAGCACATTATCGTGGGCGTATGCGAAACCGACTTTTCGGGCTATCCCGACTGCCGCGACATATTCGTGAAATCGATGAACGTAACGCTCAATCTGGCGATGGACTACGCCTTTCAAATCCACACGCCGCTGATGTATCTCACCAAAGCGCAAACATGGGCGTTGGCCGACCGCTTGGGCTGCCTCGACTACATCCGCCAACACACCCACACCTGCTATCACGGCGTGGAAGGCGGCTGTGGCGAATGCCCGAGCTGCGTGCTGCGCGAACGCGGGCTGGCGGAATATCTCGCTTCACGCTGACCATCTTATCTTCCTAAAACAAAAAAGGCCGTCTGAAAAGAGTTTCAGACGGCCTGAACCTCGAACCTGACCTACCATGAAAATCACCAAAATCTTCACATTCGATTCGTCGCACATGCTCGACGGACACGACGGCAAATGCCAAAACCTGCACGGCCACACCTATAAACTCGAAGTCACGGTTTCAGACGGCCTCATTCAAGGCGGCGCAAAAGACGGTATGGTCATGGACTTCTCCGACCTCAAAACCATCGTCAAACGCACCATTATCGAGCCGTTCGACCACGCCTTTATCTACAACGGCAACAACCCGCGCGAAAGCCAAATCGCCGCCCTGCTCGAAAGCTGGAACATGAAAACCCTGCGGCTCGGTTTCCGCACCACCGCCGAAAACATGACGGTGGAAATATTCGGCCGTCTGAAAACCGCCGGCCTGCCCGTAAGCCTGATCCGCTTGTGGGAAACGCCCACGTCTTGCGCGGAATACGAAGGGGAATAACGCCATGACCAAAATCCGCCCCGAAAACCCGCAATACCGCATCGTTGAAATTTTTGAAAGCCTGCAAGGGGAAGGCTACAACACCGGTATGCCCGCAGTGTTCATCCGCCTCGGCAAATGCAACCTCGCCTGCTCATGGTGCGACACCGATTACCTCACATTCAACATGATGAGTTTGCAGGATATTTTAGGCCGTCTGAAAAGCTACACAGCCCGCAACATCATCATCACCGGCGGCGAACCCACCATTCAGCCGCACGTCGATATTCTGCTCGATGCACTGAAAACCGAAGGCTACACGCTCTGCATCGAAACCAACGGTCTCAACCCTGCGCCGCCACAGATTGATTTTGTCGCCACCAGTCCCAAAGCCTGCTACGCCGAAAAATACGAAAAGCAGTGCATCGCAACCGCCGACGAAGTACGCATCGTCGCCGACGGCGACGTACTGGCGTTTTGCGAACGTATGGAACAAAAAATCCGTGCCAAGCATTACTATCTCTCGCCCTGCGAGCAAAACGGCGAAATGAACATTTACGATACCATCCGCCAAATCGGTCTGCTCAACAGCCGCTCCGATGCCCCCGTGCATTGGCAATTGAGCGTGCAAACACATAAATGGGCGGGGATTGAATAACTGAGACCTTTGTAAAACTCTCAGATGTGGATGCAGTTCAAGGCGTAGCAGCACAGCGAGTGCAGACATATCATATAGATAGGCAAACGAGCGAGCAGCGCATAACGCAGAAATGCGCCGCAGATGAGAGTTTTGCAAAGGTCTCTAACTGTATATCAATACGCTTTAATCCCGCAGAAAAGGCAGTATGCATCAGCACACTGCCTTTTTTGATGAAGGAAACGGTATTTCACATTTGAATCAACAAACCTGCTGTTTTTCAAACATCTATCAAGGGTTCACGCTTGATTTCAGATGGCCGTAACCTTCGGCATCCATTTTATCCAGCGGAATGAAACGCAGGCTGGCGCCGTTGATGCAGTAGCGCAAACCGCCTTTGTCTTTGGGGCCGTCGGGGAACACATGGCCCAAGTGCGAATCGGCGGCACGGCTGCGTACTTCGACGCGGCGCATGTTGTAGCTTAAGTCGTCGTGTTCGGTAACGGCAGCCTGTTCGATCGGGCGGGTAAAGCTCGGCCAGCCGCAGTGGGAATTGTATTTGTCGGCGGAGCTGAACAGGGGTTCGCCGCTGACCACATCAACGTAAATACCCGGGTCGAACAGATGGTCGTATTCGTGGCTGAAGGCGTATTCGGTGCCGCTTTGCTGGGTAACGCGGTATTGCTCGTCGGTTAATATGCGTCTCAGTTCGGCATCGCTCGGTTTGCGGTAGGTGGCGGCATTAAAACCTTTTTCGGTTTTCGGTGCGCTTTTTCCGGGCAGCGGCTCGTCGGCTTTGCGGATATCGATATGGCAATAGCCGTTGGGGTTTTTAATCAGGTAATCCTGATGGTATTCCTCTGCTTCGTAGAAATGCTTCAACGGCAGGTTTTCCACAACCAGCGGCAGGCTGTATTTGGTTTGCTCTTTTTTCAGGGCGGCTTCTACCACTGCTTTTTCGGCAGAATCGGTATAGTAAACGCCGGTACGGTACTGTGTGCCGCGGTCGTTGCCTTGTTTGTTGAGGCTGGTGGGGTCAATTACGCGGAAATAGTATTGCAGGATATCGTCGAGGCTGAGTTTGTCGGCATCGTAGGTTACTTTTACGGTTTCGGCATGGCCGGTATCGCGGTAAACCACGTCTTCATAAGAAGGGTGGTCGGTTTTGCCGTTGGCGTATCCTGATACGGCATCGACTACGCCGGGCACGCGCTGGAAGTAGGCTTCCAAGCCCCAAAAGCAGCCTCCGGCCAGATAAATGGTTTTGGTGTTGATCACGGCAGATTCCTTTTTCTTGTCGCTGGGTTTGTAGAATTGGGTTTTCAGACGGCCTATGTCGGCATCGGGGTTATCGATCAGAGCCAAAGCCTGCGCTTCGTTGATGCTGCCTTTGATAATGCGGGCGACTTCGCCTTTTTTGTTGAGCACCGCCCACGAGGGGTAAACACCGATATTGAGGCTTTTGGCGATTTTACCACCGTCATCCGCAATCACCGGCAGCTTGGGGTAGTTCAGGCCGGCATACCATTGCTGAAATTCGCCCGGTTTTTTCTCGCCGAGAAAGCCGGGAGAGGCCACGGTAATCAGATTGGCCGTCTGAAAACGGCTGTCTTTTGCCCATTCTTCGGTATGCCCCAGCTCGGAAAGGCACAGCGGACACCAACTCGCCCAAAATTTAATCAACGTAGGCTTGTCTTTTTGCAGATAGTTTCCGGCGGGCTTGCCTTGAGTGTCTTGCAGCTTATACAAAACTTGCGGCACGGGCGCAGCGGCTGCCGATTGCGTTTGCGGCAGCAAAACGGCCGTGCCCGCACCAATTGCGGCAATCAGGGCAAAAATTTTCCAGCCCGTATGTTTGGGGGTTTTCATGATTTCCTCCTGTTGATCGGGATTTTATACAGCAGACGCGCGCAACGGTAAATTCTTACACGGCAGATTGTTTTCCCATGTAAATTTGCCCAAGCAACGGTTTGCAAAGGCGGGTTGAAACTGTTGCAAGATAAAAACATCAAGGCCGTCTGAAAACCATGTTTTCAGACGGCCTCTTACTGATTAAACCATTCAGCGGGGTTTAGGCATAGTGGCGTTCTTCGCCTTTGCCGTCCACATTGTCGGCACAGCGTTTGCAGATGGTGGGATGTTCGGCAACCGCGCCGATGTCGTTGGTGTAGTGCCAGCAGCGTTCGCATTTTTCGCCGCTGCTCACTTTGGCCGTTACCGCCAACTCTTCGCCTTTGCTAACGGTGGCTTTGGACACCAGCAACACGAAACGCAATTCGTCGCCAAGCATTTTCAGGTAGCCTGCCAAATCTTCGGGAGCAGTGATTTCGACTTCGGCCTGCAAAGAAGAACCGACTGTTTTATCGGTGCGCAACGGCTCGATGGCGGCGGTGGCCGCTTCGCGCACTTGGCGCACGGCTTGCCATTTTTTCACCAATTCGGCTTCGCTCTTTTCGTTGATGGGCGGGAATTCGTGCCATGTGTGGAACAGCACGCTGTCTTCTTCGCCGCCGCCGATGATGTCCCACGCTTCTTCTGCGGTGAAGCAGAGAATCGGCGAAATCAGCAATACCAAGCTGCGGGTAATGTGATAAAGCGCGGTTTGTGCGCTGCGGCGGGCGTGGCTGTCGGTGTGGGTGGTGTAGAGGCGGTCTTTCAGGATATCGAGGTAGAACGCGCCCAAGTCTTCCGAACAGAAGCTCACGATGTCTTTCACGGCGAAGTGGAAGGCATAACGCGGGTAGTAATCGCCGGCCAAACGCTCTTGCAGTTGGCGTGCCAAAATCAAGGCGTAGCGGTCGATTTCCACCATTTGGTCTTGCGGCACGGCGTGCTCGATGGGGCGAAAATCGCTCAGGTTGGCAAACAAAAAGCTCAAGGTGTTGCGGATGCGGCGGTAGCTTTCGGTAACGCGTTTGAGGATTTCTTTGGAAATCGCCAATTCGCCGCTGTAATCGGTAGAGGCCGTCCACAAGCGCAGAATATCGGCACCGAATTCGTTATACACTTCTTGCGGAGCGACAACATTGCCCAGCGATTTGGACATTTTTCTACCGTTTTGATCCACCACAAAACCGTGCGTGAGCAGTTGTTTGTAAGGTGCGCGGCCCATCGATGCGCAGCCGGTGAGCATGGACGATTGGAACCAGCCGCGGTGCTGGTCGCTGCCTTCGAGGTAAAGGTCGGCAGGCCAAGCCAGCTCGTCGCGCTGTTTCAGCACAGAAAAGTGGGTGCTGCCGGAATCGAACCATACGTCCATGGTGTCTTTGAGTTTTTCGTATTGCTCGGCTTCCGCGCCCAAGAGTTCGGCGGCATCCAGCGAGAACCATGCTTCGATGCCTTTTTCTTCGATGCGTTTGGCCACTTCTTCCAAAAGCTCGGCGGAACGCGGGTGCAGTTCGCCGGTTTCTTTATGCACGAAGAAGGTCATCGGCGTGCCCCAATAGCGTTGGCGCGACACCACCCAGTCGGGGCGGCCTTCAATCATGGCTTGCAGGCGGGCGCGGCCCCATGAGGGGAAAAACTCGGTATCGTCCACGGCTTTGAGCGCGTTGTTGCGCAGGGTTTTGCCGTTGGCTCCGGCTTTGTCCATGCCGATAAACCATTGGCCGGTGGCGCGGTAAATCAGCGGGGTTTTGTGCCGCCAGCAATGGGCGTAGCTGTGTTCGATTTTGGCATGGGAAAGCAGTCTGTTTTCTTCTTGCAGCCATTCGATAATCACGGCGTTGGCTTCCCACACGGTTAAGCCGGCCACGCGCGGCACATCGCTGCGGTAGCGGCCTTCGCTGTTAACGGGGTTATCGAGCGTGATGTTGTATTTCAGGCAGACGAAATAGTCTTCCAAACCGTGCGAAGGTGCGGTGTGCACCAAGCCGGTACCGGCATCGGTGGTAACGTGTTCGCCGTTGAGCATGGGGATGTCGCGCTCTAAAAACGGATGGCTCATGTGCAGGTTTTCAAGCCTGTCGCCGGTGGTTTCGGCCAGCACTTGGGTGTGGCCGTCTGAAAAGCCGTAGCGTTTCAATGCTTCTTCGGCCAAATCTTTGGCGAGTACAAGTTTGCCTTTCGGCGTGTCGATCAGCCGGTAAACCACATCAGCACCTGCGCTCACGGCTTGGCTGGCGGGCAATGTCCACGGCGTGGTTGTCCAAATCACGGCAAAGGCTTGGCCGTCGAGGGTATCCAAACCGAAGGCTTGGGCAAGGGCGGCGTTGTCTTTGAAGGGGTAGGCCACGTCGATGGCGGGCGACACTTTGTCTTTATATTCCACTTCGGCCTCGGCCAGCGAAGAGCCGCAGTCCAAGCAAAACTGCACGGGCTTCTCGCCGCGGTAGAGGTAGCCGGCTTTGTAAATTTCGCCGAGGGTGCGCACGGTGTCGGCTTCGGTTTTGAAATCCATGGTCAGGTAAGGTTTGCCCCAATCGCCCAGCACGCCCAAGCGGATGAAGTCTTTTTTCTGGCGGGCGATCTGTTCGGCGGCATATTCGCGGCACAGTTCGCGGAACTTCGCATCGGGCATGTTTTTGCCGTGCAGTTTTTCCACCATCACTTCAATCGGCAGGCCGTGGCAGTCCCAGCCCGGTACATAAGGTGCGTCGAAGCCGGCCAGCGTTTTGCTGCGGATGATGATGTCTTTCAAAATTTTGTTGACGGCATGACCGATGTGGATGTCGCCGTTGGCATAGGGCGGGCCGTCGTGCAGAATGAATTTCGGGCGGCCTTGGGCTTTTTGGCGCAGTTTTTGATAGCGTTGCTGATCCTGCCAATCTTTTACCCACGCCGGTTCGCGCTTGGCGAGATTGCCGCGCATGGGAAAAGGCGATTCGTGAAGATTGACGGTTTTGCTGTAATCGGTCATGGTGTTCTCGGTTATTCGGTTATATAGCAGTGATTCAAATCGTTTTAGCGGATTTGGCCAAACCTGTGAAGCCGGTTATTTCAGACGGCCTGTTTTCAGGCTTGCAAAATTGTTTCATTTTATAAGGCTTTGCGTTGTCTGAAAAGTGCAACAGACTGTGAAAAGGCCGGTAAATGAAAGTTAAACGTTACAATGTTTAGGCCGTGCAGACAATGTTTCGGCCAAACGGCAGTAGTATATCCGCAGCCTGCCTTCGGGCGGCTCTATTTATAAAGATGATTTTACTGGAAAGGAATGTTTGATGAAATTTGTAAAAATGCTTGCTCCTGCCGCTGCTGCTCTGATTTTGGCTGCATGTGCTTCTGATGCTCCCCGACATCACGACCACGGCCACCGTCACGACCACAGCCACGGCCATGACCACAGCCACCATACACACGGTTCAGCTGCCAAATTCAGCTGCCAAAACGGCTTTACCGTTAACGTAAACCGAATCAACGGCGACCGCGTTGCTGTTGAATACGGCCTGCAAGACGAGCGTTATAACGCCACTCTTGAAAGCGTAGTATCCGGTTCGGGCGAGCGTTACGTATCACGCGACAAAAAAACCGAATGGCACCAAAAAGGCGGCGAAGCCATCTTGTCTTTCTCCGACCGCTACGGCAACGTCACCCAAACTTCTTGCAACAGCACTAAATAAACAGTAGCTTGCAGCCATACTTAAAAGGCCGTCTGAATCATGTTCAGACGGCCTTTCCTAATCGGCAATCACATTACCGTTAGCCTTCCACCCTTACTTCTACACGGCGGCCTTCGGCATCGTTACCGATGGCGCCGGTGGTGTTTTCAGGTTTGCGCAATTCGATGTTCGCGGGGTTTACGCCTTGTGCTTCAAAGAACGCTTTCACGGCGTTGGCGCGTTTTTTCGATAATTCAGCATTGGCGGCGGCATTACCGGTGCTGTCGGCAAAACCGCTGATAATCAGTTTTTTGCCTTCTTTACCTGCGGCAATCAGATCAGCCGCCATCACTTCCGCACCTTCGGCTACATCGGCTTTGGCAGTAGCAAAATAGAATTTGGCTACGCCGTCTTGATAAAGCACGTGTGCATCATCGGGTTTGACGGCATCGACAACGATTTGAGAAGCCGCGGATGCTGCCGCTTCACTGGCAACCGGCGTGGCAATCACAGAAGGTTCAGACGGCATAACGGGGGCAGACACGCCGGACGCATCCATAGGCTCGACAACCGCTCCCACATCAGAAACCGCTTCACCCGATGCGGCAACCGGCGTGGTATCGCCTGCTTTGCGGTCGCAGCTCTTGAAAGCAAACAAGGCCAACAGTGCGGCAAGCACCAAAGCAATCCATTTGCCCAATCCCGAACCTTTTGCCGCAGCAGTTGATGCGACGGGAGCAGCGGCGGCAGAAGCTCCGGTAGCCGCGGTGCGCGCGGTAGTACCGAACAAACCGGAAAGGCTGCCGAACAGGCCGCTCAAACTACCGATACCCAAGGCCGACAACATGCCGTTGCTGAGCGAACCCGACAACCAATCGCGTTGCGAGCTGAACAAGCCCAGCATTTGATCGCGGTCGAGATTTTCGGTTTTCATTTTATTGCGCAAAACCGACAATACCAAAGGCAGAGCCAAGGCTATCAAAGAACCCGCGGCCGATTTTGACACGCCGCTTTCTTGGGAGATCTGGTCGGATACATCGGCTGCGTTTCCTCCCAAGAAATGAGGCAGTTGGGTTTTACCCCATACCAGCAAATCGTTAAAGCCGGAACCGCCCTCTTCCGCGCGGCCCACGGCATTGGTCAAGAGATTGCCCGAAGCACCGCTAACGGTTTCGTATAAATTGGCTGCGTTGTCCGGCTGGTTGCTGATGTGTTTCAGCATACCGGCTACTACCGCAGGAAGGGCGAGACGGACTGCTTTGGTGCTGTTTTCGGCACTTTCGCCCGATTGGGTAAGAAAACGGCTCAACACGCCGCCCAGTTGGCTTTGCAATAAATTGCCCAAATCAAAAGACATACTTCTTTCTCCTTGTTGTGAGAGGTGTCGAAAATAAGCACCAAAAATACGGCACGGCTCATAATTTGTGTTTATGCTTCCGCAGCACGTTTTTTCTGACACTTAAACTTAACGTATCGGCAATATCGCGCAACCCGGAGAAAATAAAACAAAATGCCGAAGCACGTTAAATAAATTTCATCGGCATTTTTTGAGTTTTTCATTTCTTAACAAAGCCATCACGCCCGCAAAAACGGATTATGGCGTTTTTCATGGCCTATCGTGGTTGTTCTGCCATGCCCGCTGATCACTTGTGTCGTTTCGGGCAATACCAGCAGCTTGCTTGTGATATTACGGATCAAATCGGCGTGATTTCCGCGCGGAAAATCCGTTCTGCCGATACTTTCATAAAACAAGACATCCCCTGCTATCAATAATTCCGCATCTTTACAATAAAACACAACATGACCCGGGGTATGGCCGGGCGCATGCAGTACGTCAAATACATATTTGCCCACCTTCAAAGTATCGCCTTCCTGCAACCAGCGCGTAGGCGTGAACGACGGCGACACGGGGAAGCCGTATTCAGCCGTAATGCGCGGCAATTCTTCAAGCAAAAACAAATCTTCCGAATGCGGCCCCCATACCGGCACATCGAGATGCGAGCGCAGTTCCACCACTCCGCCCACATGATCCAAATGGCCGTGCGTCAGCCAAATCTGGGTCAAATTCAAATTGTGCTTTTCGATTTCCTGCAGCAGAAACGGCACATCGCCGCCCACATCGGTTAAAACGGCCTCACGGGTTTCGTCATCCCAAATCAAGGTACAGTTTTGACGGAACGGTGTTATCGCAATGATTTCGCATTGTAAAGTCATCAATCAATTCCTTTATTTTTCAGACGACCTGTAATAGTATCTTTCGCAACCAAATACACGAATGAAACAGCATTACAGGGGATCAAACAAAATGAAACGCATCATACTCTCTTGCGCCTTGTTTATCACGCAAACCACCGCAGCGGCCGCTTCGGAGTTGCTGCTGGCAAAAGAATATACCGGCCAAAATGTTAGCGGTTGGGCCATGAGTGAAAAATTAGACGGTGTACGCGCCTATTGGAACGGCAAACAGCTTGTCAGCCGTCAAGGTTATGCGTTTACTCCGCCCGCCGGCTACACCGCCCATTTCCCGCCCTTCCCCCTAGACGGCGAGCTGTTCAGCCAAAGAGGGCAATTCGAACGCATATCTGCCGCCGTGCGTTCAAGCTCGGGCAGCTGGCAGCACATCAAACTGCATGTGTTCGACGTGCCGCAAGCACAAGGCAATCTCTACCGGCGCTTGGCAGTATTGGAAAACTGGCTGAAACAACACCCTCAAGCACCTGTCAAAATCATTCCTCAAACACCGGTTCGAAACAATGCCCACGCCCACGCATTTTTAAAGCAAATCGAAGCGGCCGGCGGTGAAGGCGTGATGTTGCGCCATCCCGACATGCCTTATCAAAGCGGACGCAGCAACTACCTGCTCAAACTAAAAAGCCGGCACGACGACGAATGTACCGTTACCCGCCACTACGAGGGCAAAGGCAAATATGCCGGCATGGTCGGTGCCTTGGGCTGTACCAACCGCCACGGCGAATTCCGCATCGGCAGCGGTTTGAAAGATGCCGACCGCGCCAACCCGCCTGCCATCGGCAGCACAATCACCTACCGTTACAGCGGATTCACGCAAAAAGGCACGCCGCGCTTCGCTACGTTTTTACGGGTTAGAAAAGAGCCGTAAAGCGTCCGCCAATCGGTGCTGCGGCAAAATGTAAAGGCGGAAAAACCGCTTCGTTCGATATCTAAAACGGTTTTACCGATAAAGCGGCATGATTTGAACTTTCTTTTTTCAGACGGCACGTTACAATAAAAGCAGACACACACCGCTGATTACGATGCTTTTGCCGAATTTTATTTTGCCGGCCACTCCCGCATATTCCGATAACCATTACGCAAAGGCATCTCCATAACATCCGTATTCTATCTGCCACATGGACAACAAAGCCCCCGATTCCTACCGCATCAAACGCCGCCGCACAAAAAACACGCAGCCGTTTTGGCAAGCCGACAAACCTTATCTGCACGAACACAATATCAGCGATGTGCGCTTCCGCATACTCGGTTATCTGATGGCGCTGTTAGCGGGAGCCATTAACGCCGGGGGCTTTTTTGCGGTTGTACGCTACACTTCCCACGTTACCGGAGAAATGTCGCACGCAGCCGATATGGCTTATTTAGGCGAATGGAAAGCGGTATTGATTGCCATGCTCGGGCTGGTGTGCTTTATTCTCGGCGCAGCTCACTCGAGTTGGGTGGTTTTATGGGCGAAAAGGCGGAGGTTTCGCGGCGGATTCGGTTTTTCGATGTGGCTGGAAGGAATCTATATGCTGCTTTTCGGCGTTTTGGGCGTTACCGCGCTCGAATGGGACATTGCAGAAATGCCATCATTGGCCATGTTTTTATTGTGTTTCATCATGGGTATGCACAATACCGTCGTTACCATACTTTCCGGCGGTGCCATCCGTTCCACCCACATGACCGGCACGGCAACCGATTTAGGCATAGAAATTTCCAAAATGCTCTATTACAGCCGCAGCAACAACCCCAAACTGCCCAACGTGCACGTTAACAAACCCAAAGCCAAACTCTTTACCGGCCTGTTAACAGCCTTTTTTGCCGGCGGCCTGATCGGCGCATGGGGCTACCACACGGTAGGCCATCACTTCGCCTTACCCGTATCGGCAATACTGTTCGTGTTGGGATTCGGTTCGGTCGGATACGATGTCAAACTGAGAATCAAGCTCAGGCTGATACAGCGTTTGCAGAAATACGGCCAAAGAAAGCACAACCGGCAATAAGCACCTGCTACTTCTCCGTGTATCATAAAAGACACGGTTTATACCCGTTCAGACGGCATCAGGCCGTCTGAACAGTAAGCAAGCGGCCAGCTTTGTAATATAACGTTAAGCAAACTGTTTAGCATGGATAATGTTCTATATAGTAAACGCAGAAACATGTCTCAACAAAACAGGCCGAAAACCTGAATAAATCATTAGTACAGAATCGAAAGGAAAACCTATGAACCTGTTGAAACCCTTAACCGTATTGGCAGCCACTTCCGCATTAATGCTTTCAGGCTGCGTAACCGACCCCGTAACCGGCCAACAAAAAATGAGCAAAACCGCTATGTACGGCTTAGGCAGCGCAGCAGCCTGCGGCATCGTCGGCGCACTTACCCACGGCGGCAAAGGCGCACGCAACTCGGCTTTGGCGTGCGGCGCAGTAGGTGCGGGCGTTGGCGGCTATATGGACTACCAAGAGAAAAAACTGCGTGAAAGCTTAGCCAATACCAACGTAGAAATCGAACGCCAAGGCAATCAAATCAAATTGATCATGCCCGAAAGCGTAACCTTTGCTACCAATAGTGCGGCATTGAGCGGCAATGCCATGGACGCCTTGAATAAAGCGGCCGAAACGCTCGTTCAATATCACGACACCACTTTAACCATAGCCGGCCATACCGACAACACCGGTTCCGATGCCATCAACGAGCCGCTGTCGCAACGCCGCGCCCAATCGGTAGCCGATTACCTGAACCGCCGCGGTGTGGCAGCTTCGCGACTCAGCACCATCGGTTACGGCTCGCGCCAACCCGTTGCAGGCAACGACACCCTTGAAGGAAGAGCCAAGAACCGCCGTGTAGAAATCTTGATCAACCCTGATCAAAACGCGGTTCGCGCTGCCCAGCAACAGCAATAAACAGGCTGCAACCTTTACAAATCCCCTGATGCAGATGCAATTCAACGCGTCGTAACGCGTACAGAAATGCAGATGGGGATTTTGCAAAGGTCTCAGCAGAGTTTACCTGCCACACGCATATAGCCAATCAACTTAATTTCCGCTACTGAGCAGCAACGCCGTAGCAGAAATTAAGTTGATTGGCTATACACATATTGTCAGGTCGCTCGTTGCCTTGTATCAACAATAAGTTTATTTGCGATATAAAAAAGAGGCCGTCTGAAAAAAACGACGGCCTTTGAAGTGCTCTTACAGATGGGAGTGTCTGCAAAGAGATTCTGGAGAGTTAAACTAAAGGAAATCAATCAAAACATAAAACAGCCCGAGATTCTTGCAATACTGCTCCCGCCCTACCGTCACCGTACTCTACTCATATACGGCTTTACGCCATCACGCAGAAGCAGCCTGCCTAAACCCAGACTGATTTAATCTTTCAGCTTAAGATACTTTTTCCATCAAACGGGTGGGGCCGGCAGCAATTGCCGCTTCCAATTCTTCCGAAGAAGCCACTACCGTAATACCTGCTTGGCGCAAAGCATATACTGCTTTCAAGGTATCTTCAGGTGTATAACCGCTGCATGCCGCCAAATTCACAATAATATGCCAGTTGTCGTTATACCAAGCCAAATGAGAGGCAGTTTCCAAAACCGCCTGTTCCATCGCCAAACCGCCGATAATCACAGTTTGGGCATTTTGCGCATGCAGCCATTCGATTAAACCGGTGCTGCGGCTTTCTTTGGCATCATGAAAGCAGGCACTGAAAGACTCGTCGCCCTCCACTTCTACGGCATGATCATAATCCGCCGGGCTGGGCAAGCCTTTGAGCAAATGTGTTCCGCGGCAAGATTCAACACGGATAGCAAACTGGCTTTCTCGGCTGAACGTAAATGTGTTATGCACTTGACCTGCCCCACCGCTGCACAAGCTGGCGCATAAGGTCTTTTTCGCAGCAGAAATGTTTTCAACTAATAAACGCTTGTGGGCAAAACGGGCCTGACGGTTCAACTCCGGTACAATGTTTTCCGGTTGGTGAACACATTGTTGGTCGTTAGCCGCAAAGCAAGAAAAACGGCATTGGGGTTGAAGGTCGATAGCAATGATGGTCATGATGTTTGCCCCTTTAAAAATGGTTCCCGAACAAATAAACGGAACAAATTTAAGATAATTGGTTTATTTCGATAAACGGCATATTATCAAGACAAACGTATTTTCTCTAGTTATTATTTTTAACTGTAAAAATAATTTCGTTAGAAAATATCTATCAAAAAGCATAAAAAAATACCGGATATTCGGTATATATAACAAATAAAAATAATAAATACTTGATTTTAATATAAATTTAAAAATGCCAAATTATAGATATAGACAATTAACATATTAACCACTCGTTTGTTGTTGCAACATCATTTCAACCCACCGCATCAAAACTCCGGCTGAAAATATAATTTTCATATTAAAATCAATAACAAATATAAAAGCGATTCTGTTAACAAAATGATACAGTCGGCATTATTTTAAGACAAACGGTATAAAATTTTGCGAACACCGAATATGGATGCCGATCAGGACGCAATAACACCGTAGTAACAGTTAAGGTGATTGAATATATATTCCGCTAAATCGGGGCATACTTACTTTCTTTTTAAAACAGATGATTGCCTGCTTTCTTTATTCCCGAAAAAAACCGAGACCTTATATAAACATAAGGTCTCGGCCGGCAGATGCTCCATACACTCTTTTATCCGCTTACTGAAACGGGCAGAATCGCTAGCTGCAGAGAGCGCATTTCACGAAAGTCGAACATTTAGTTTTTGTCTAAATCAACCAGTTTGTTTTTGGAAATCCAAGGCATCATGCTGCGGAGTTGTGCGCCCACTTTTTCGATTTGGTGATCTGCATTCAAACGGCGGCGGGCAGTCATGCTGGCATAGTTGGTGGCACCTTCCTGAATAAACATTTTTGCGTATTCGCCGCTTTGGATGCGGTACAGTGCCTTTTTCATGGCTTCTTTAGTGGCCGGAGTAACCACTTCGGGGCCGGTAACATATTCGCCGTATTCGGCATTGTTGGAAATGGAGTAGTTCATGTTGGCAATACCGCCTTCATACATCAAATCCACAATCAGTTTCAGCTCGTGCAAGCATTCGAAATAAGCCATTTCGGGGGCATAGCCGGCTTCTACCAATGTTTCAAAACCGCATTTCACCAATTCCACTGCGCCGCCGCACAATACGGCTTGCTCGCCGAACAAGTCGGTTTCGGTTTCTTCGCGGAAGTTGGTTTCAATCACACCGCCTTTGGTGCCGCCGTTGGCTGCCGCGTAAGACAAGGCGATATCGCGTGCTTTACCTGAGTTGTCTTGGTAAACGGCAATCAGGGTAGGCACACCGCCGCCTTTGAGGTATTCGCTGCGTACGGTGTGGCCGGGGCCTTTAGGCGCAACCATGATAACGTCGACATTTTTTGCAGGAACAATTTGGTTGTAATGAACATTGAAGCCGTGTGCGAATGCCAAAACGGCACCGTCTTTCAAATTATCGTGGACTTCGGCGTTGTAAACGGCAGGAGCGGTTTCGTCAGGCAACAGAATCATTACCACATCTGCAGCTTTGGTGGCTTCCGCTACCGAGCGTACGTCGTGACCGGCGGCTACGGCTTTATTCCAAGAACCGCCTTGGCGCAAACCGATCACTACGTTTACGCCGGAATCTTTTAAGTTAGCCGCGTGGGCATGGCCTTGCGAACCATAACCGATGATGGCTACGGTTTTACCTTTGATCAATGACAGGTCTGCATCTTTATCATAAAAAACTTGCATGTTTTTTCCTTTGTTCATTTAGTAAATAATATTGGGTTGGGCGGGCTTATTGTGGTGCATTTTCGGAAAGATCTCGCATGGATATGATTTCCACACTTTGAGTTTTGCCCTCGATTGCCTTGAGAAAGGCTTGAAAATGTGCCGAGGCGGCATGTTCGTCAACTGCTGCCTGTGATTTCCAGATTTCAAAAAACACTACTCTGTCGGGGTTTTCCAAATCTTGGTGTAAATCGTAACGTATATTGCCTGCTTCTCTGCGGCTGGCGGAGACTAATTGCAGGAACTCATCAAACAGCTCTTGGCGGTATTCGGGTTTCACAACAATCGTTGCGGCAATTTTTACGTTAGGCATGGCGTTTTTCCTTATAGATATTTTTCAGACGGCCTCTAGAAAGCTCCATCAAACTATCTATATAGTGAAGAGGCCGTCTGAAAAGGTCAGATTCTCAATATCCGTTCGCCGCGGCCGATACCTGCCGCACCGGTGCGCACGGTTTCCAAAATCTGGCTACGGCCTACGGTTTCCAAAAACGAATCCAGTTTATCGCTGGAACCGGTAATTTCGATGGTGTAGGTTTTATCGGTTACGTCAACGACGCTGCCGCGGTAGATTTCGGTCAGGCGCAGAAACTCGTCGCGGTCTTTTCCAACGGCACGCAGCTTAACCAGCATCAGTTCGCGCTCGACAAACCGGCTTTCATTCAAATCGACCACCTTCACCACTTCAACCAGTTTGTTGAGTTGTTTGGTGATTTGCTCCAACACGGTATCGTCGCCATGAGTAACAATGGTCATGCGCGAAAGGGTTTTATCTTCGGTTGCCGCAACGGCTAAAGAATCAATATTGTAATCGCGAGCGGAGAACAAGCCTACCACGCGGCTCATCGCGCCTGATTCGTTTTCCATCAGGATAGATAATATATGTCGCATTATGGCACGCTCCTTGTGTCGTAATCACGGTCTTTAACGTCGTTCACGTCCGAATCCATCGGGGTTTCGCGCATATGAGGCGGCAGCACCATTTCGTCCAAACCTTTGCCGTTGCCTACCATCGGGAACACATTTTGCTTTTTGTCGGTAATGAAATCCAAGAAAACCAAACGGTCTTTCTGATTCAAAGCTTCAAGCAGCGCACCCTCTACATCTGATTTTTTGTCCACTCGGATACCGATATGCCCGTAGGCTTCGGCCAATTTCACAAAATCGGGCAGTGAATCAAAGTAAGTTTCCGATTCGCGGTTGCTGTAATACAGCTCCTGCCATTGGCGCACCATACCCAAATAACCGTTGTTGAGCGTTACTACATTAATCGGTATGCGGTATTGGAAACAGGTTGAAAGCTCTTGGATGTTCATCTGAATCGAGCCTTCGCCGGTAATACAGAACACATCTTGGTCGGGAGCGGCAAGTTTCGCACCCATTGCATAAGGCAAACCTACGCCCATCGTGCCGAGGCCGCCTGAATTGAGCCATTGGCGCGGCCGCTCAAACGGGTAGTATTGAGCGGCGAACATTTGGTGCTGCCCTACGTCGGAAGTGATGATGGCTGAATTGTTGGTTACTTCGGCCAGCTTTTTCACCACATATTGCGGTTTGATAATTTCGCTGTCGTAATCCACCCATAAGCAATCACGGCTGCGCCATGATTCGATGTTGTGCCACCATTTCTCCAAAGCGGCAGGCGTCACAAGCAGTTCCTGCTTTTGCCACAGGCACGACATTTCCGACAATACGTTTTTCACATCACCCACAATCGGCACGTCAACTTTAACGCGCTTGGCGATACTGGAAGGATCAATGTCGATATGGATAATTTTCTTAGGTTTTTCTAAAAATTTAGCAGGTACCGAAACCACACGGTCGTCAAAACGCGCACCTACGGCCAACACCACATCGGCATTCTGCATAGCCAAGTTGGCTTCGTAAGTGCCGTGCATACCCAGCATACCCAAATACTGACGGTCGCTGGAAGGGAACGCACCCAAGCCCATTAAAGTGCCGGTGCAGGGCGCTCCGGTTAAACGCACGAAATCAATCAATTCCTGATGCGCGTTGCCCAATACCACGCCGCCGCCGAAATACACCAACGGCCGTTTGGCCGAAGCAAACATCTGTACGGCTTTTTTGATTTGACCGGTGTGCCCTTGCGTAACCGGTTGGTAAGACCTGATAAAAATATCTTCTTGCGGATAGCTGAATTTCGCCATCGCCTGCGTTACGTCTTTGGGGATATCCACCACCACCGGGCCGGGTCGGCCGGTTGAAGCAATCTGAAAGGCTTTTTTGATGGTCGTTGCCAGCTCGTTGATGTCGGTAACCAAAAAGTTATGCTTCACGCAGGGACGGGTAATACCTACCGTATCCACCTCCTGAAACGCATCCGTGCCGATTGCGGGCGTACCCACCTGACCGGTAATAACCACCATGGGAATGGAATCGGAATACGCGGTGGCGATACCGGTTAGCGCATTGGTTGCTCCCGGCCCGGAAGTAACCAACGCCACGCCGACTTTACCGCTGGTGCGCGAATAAGCGTCTGCGGCATGCACCGCCGCCTGTTCGTGGCGTACCAAAATATGTTTGAATTTATTGAGTTGGAAAAGCGCATCGTAGATTTCGAGAACTGCGCCGCCCGGATAACCGAAAACGTATTCCACGCCCTCGGCTTTAAGACTCTGCACGAGTATTTGTGCACCTGATAATTGCATGTCTGCCTCTATTTTCTGCGTGTAAACCAATAGGAGCAACCGGCTTCGCCACAGCACCTGTAATGCATTTTCTGTAAGCAGCGATTTAGGGTACGCGCACCACAGAAAAACGGCGACAACCAAGCTGCCCAATCAATTGAATCAGACGCTTGAGCGTTCATCAAAGTAAAAAAGAGTTTGCACAATACCCCAAACTCCCCAATCCAATCAAGACAAAAACTTTCATCTGCCTGCACAAAATTTTCATAAAGCCTTTACTATTTGATTTTCATCAAAATAAATTAAAACAACATCCGACTACAATACTCAGATTAAACGGACGTAAACACAAAGGCCGTCTGAAAACATGCTTTTCAGACGGCCTTAAATATCAAACAGCGCTAAGAAATACAAACAAACCCCGCCTCTTTTCGAGCCATAGCAATAAAGCTCGTTTGGATTGCAGGGTTTGCGGTTATTCTGGCGCACCCAACAGGGATCGAACCTGTGACCTCCAGCTTCGGAAACTGACGCTCTTCCAACTGAGCTATGGGTGCGAAAAGGCGTAAGGTTAGCGTAAAACATCCCGTTTGGCAAAATTATTTACCGCAGCTCCGAACAGATACCCGATCATGGCGCAGCTTGCGGCAAACCGCCCGCTCCGCTGTTAATTTAACGGCATTTTTTGCGGCGGATTCAACTTAAAGATTGGAAAGACGGCGTGAATTCAGTATAATCCAGCAAAATATTGTTAACTCGAATTAACACAACCCCTAGAATTACAACTTAATTTCGTCACAACCTACCAAAACGGCGAGGCCATACCAAATGAATCAACTGAGCAATCACAAAGCCCGAGGTTCTGCATTAACCACCCTTGTGGGCGGTATCGTTATCCTGCTTGCAGTACTGTTTTTTCTGGTTAAACTGGCAAACAGCAACTATTTCAGCAACGTAGAAGAAACCACCACATCCGCCACAGAAACCCGCATCATGCCTGCCGGCAGCTTGGCTATGGGCGACGGCACGCCGATCGGCGAACGCACCGGCGAACAGATTTTCAACAAAGTCTGCATTCAGTGCCATGCTGCAGACGGCAACGTTCCCAACGCACCGCGCATCACCAATAACGGCGAATGGGCACCGCGCATTGCCAAAGGTTTTGAAACCCTGTTTAACAACGCACTCAACGGCTTCAATGCCATGCCTGCCAAAGGCGGTCAAGCCGATTTGACCGACGACGAACTCAAACGCGTTATCGCTTACATGACCAACCAATCCGGCGGTAATTTTGAAGCGCCTGCCGTAGGTGCAGCTGCATCCGAAGCTGCCGCATCCGGTGAAACTGCTGCTGCCGCTTCTCCAGCCACTTCGATTGACGGCAAAAGTATTTTTGATACCACTTGCGTAGCCTGCCACGGTGCCACTTCTGCCATTCCCAATGCACCGCGCATTACCAAAAACGACGAATGGGCTCCGCGCATCAAAAAAGGTAAAGACGCATTGTTCAAAAGTGCCATCGAAGGCTACACCGGCCCGAGCGGCAGCCTGATGCCTGCCAAAGGCGGCAACACCAACTTGAGCGACGATGAGGTTAAAGCTGCCGTAACTTATATGGTGAACGAATCAGGCGGTAAGTTTTAACTGACCCGATCAATCTGAGTGATAAAAAAGCACACTTTAAGCGAATTAAAGTGTGCTTTTTTAATTGATGCGTGTTTTCAAAGCATTGAAAACACGCATCCGTAATATTCCAATGTAGTCAATCATTTAATACAAGACAGCAAGTCGCAGACAGTACAGATGCCATATCAACTCAGATCCAAACACAAATATTTCAATTCCAAATATTCACCCATCCCATACTTGCTTCCTTCCCTGCCCAAGCCGCTCATTTTGATGCCGCCAAATGGCGCAACTTCATTGCTGATCATGCCGGTGTTAATGCCGACCATGCCGTATTCCAATGCTTCCGATACCCGCCATTGCCGCGCTGTATCTTGGGTAAACAGGTAAGCAGCCAAACCGGATTCCGTGTCGTTTGCCTGCTTAACCGCCTCTTCTTCGGTTTCAAACTTAAATATGGGGCATAACGGCCCGAAAGTTTCTTCGCCGGCCACTGTCATTTGAGCCGTTACTCCGGCCAACACAGTAGGCTCGAAAAACGTACCGCCCAAACTGCTGCGCTTACCGCCAGTTAAACATTCCGCGCCCTTCTCCAGCGCATCGCGGATATGTTCTTCCACTTTGGCCACCGCTTGCTCGTCAATCAACGGCCCCTGCTGAACGCCGTCATCCAAGCCGTTGCCCAGTTTCAGACGGCCTGCTTCGCGGGCAACCCGGCGGCAGAGTTCGTCATACACGCCTGATTGTGCGTAAATGCGGTTACTGCATACGCAAGTTTGCCCGCTGTTGCGGAATTTGCTGAGCAAAACCCCTTGCACGGCTTTATCCAAATCGGCATCGTCAAACACTATCAAAGGTGCATTGCCGCCCAGTTCCAAACTGAGTTTTTTGATATGGTCGGCACTTTGGCGGTAAATTTTCATACCGGTTTCGGTCGAACCTGTAAAACTGATTTTTCTTACCACCGGATTTCGGGCAAAAACCGCGCTAAGCTCTGCCGCTTTGCCGTTAACCACTGCAAACAATGCTTCGGGCACGCCTGCCTCATAAGCCAATAATGCCTGCGCATAAGCGCTCAAAGGCGTTTGGCTGGCGGATTTCACAATCATTGCACACCCCGCAGCCAATGCCGGTGCGGCCTTGCGCGTGATCATGGCAGCGGGGAAATTCCACGGAGTGATGGCCGCCGCAACACCCACCGGCTGTTTAATCACCATCAGCTTTTGGCTTTGCTTGACGCTCGTGAGAATATCGCCATCCACCCGACGCGCTTCTTCGGCAAACCAGCGGATAAAACCGGCGGCGTAGTCGATTTCGCCCAACGATTCGGTAAGGCTTTTGCCCTGCTCCATCGTCATGATGCGCGCCAAACTTTCCTTGTTGGCTTTGACCAAACGATACCAATTCCACAAAACATCGGCACGCTCCAACGCGGTTTTCGCCGCCCACTCTTTTTGCGCGGCATGTGCTTTGGCAATCAGTTCGTCCAACATTTGCGGCGTGGTCATACGCACATAGGCGATGGTATCGCCCGTGGCCGGATTTTTCACCGGCAGGCCGTCTGAAAAAGATTCAAACTTAATATCAGGGTGTTTCAACAACTGCAGAACGGTTTTCATGATACGACTCTCGGCAATAAACAGGCGCAACCGCCTTATAGCCATTCAACTTAACTTTTACTAGCGCGTTGCCGCTTTGTATTAAAAATAGGGGCTGAAGTAGATTAGCCCTAAACACCACACCAAAGCCGCAAAGTTTTTAACTGCTGCTTTGGTGTCCCGAAGTTAAAACGAAACTCACATTCTTTCAAGAACAGAGGAAAAGATTTTCGGTCGA
>NZ_LGZA01000026.1:0-41264 GCF_001308005.1 Neisseria sp. 74A18 | reverse complement strand
ACCGCCGGACAGCGAACTGGCTTTTTTACGCAAAGCCGCCGATATGGGCAGTAGAGACGCACAATTCGTATTGGCTGAAAAGGTGGCTTGGATTGACCATGAAGAAACACATGAATTCCGGTTGGAGTTGATGCGTAAGCTCTACCGCTGTGCTTCCGAACAAGGCCAAGGAGATGCGTCAGAATGGTTAGGGATCAACTTATCGGGGCTTGGACGACACGAAGAAGCGATAGCGGCCTATTACCAAGGTGTAAAAAACGGCAATAGCCAAGCAGCTTTCAGCCTTGCTAAAGGTTTTGAATATAAAGAATATTTAAATATGACTCCGGATGCCGAACGCGCCCGCCGCTACAACATCATCAGTGATTATCTTTCCAATTACGACTTTATGGCCCCCAAAGTCCCTGATTTGGATGAAATAGTGCCATTACCGCCGGCACCATTGCCGGAATGGGACGGCAAGATTGCCTTCCAACGCTGGGTGGAGGGAAAAGAACCGCCCAAGCCCTCCGACGAGCTGATGAAAAAACTGGCCGGTCAAGCCAAGCTGGATGTGAAAACTGGTCTTCCCCTTGCCGAACCGCCCCAACCGGAAGCAGCCAAGGCATATTCTGCCCACCCTGTTTCCTCCAACCCGCCGCAGAAACCGCAAACCCTGTCTTGGCGGCAAAAGTTTAAAAACCTGTTGTCTTAACATATCGGAGGCCGTCTGAAATATTGAACTGTTCCCCAAATCCTTGGATGGTTCAATATTTCAGACGGCCTCTCGATTTGCATCTCTTATTCACCAAACCATTACAGATTCTGCAACCGCTCCAGTGATGGTGCGTAGTAATAGGCACCGGTTACGGCGGTGGTAACGTGTTTGAGCAGCAGGTCGGTTTTGCCGTCGGTATGGCCGAACATGCTCAGCAATTGTGCTTCGATATTGTGCAGTGTGCCGCAGTAGGCGATAAATACCAAGCCGTGTTCGCCCGATGCGGTGCCGTAGGGCAGGCTGCGGCGGACAATTTCGAGGCTCACGCCGTTTTCTTTGAGATTGACGCGGCCTAAGTGGGAATCGGGCAGGCGCACGTCTTTGCTGAATTCTTCGTTGGTTTCTTTGGTGCGGCCGACGGCGGCTTCTTGCTCGGCCAGCGGCACTTTGTTCCATTTTTTGAGATCGTGGCGGTATTTTTGCAGCAACACATAGCTGCCGCCTGCATCGGGCTTGCCTTCGGGCACGGTGCCGACGATGCGGATGTTGTCGCCGGTGGGGTTTTCGGTGCCGTCTACAAAACCGTCCAACCCGCGTTCTTCGATCCAGCGGAAGCCGTGGGTTTCGTCTTTTACGTCGATGCTGTCGCCGAATGCTTCCAATAAGGCCATAGCCAGCGAAAAGTTAACATCGGGGCGCAACGATTGGATGTGGAACATGATGTCGTGCTGCGTGGCGGGAGCCAAGCCGTTGCCCAGCGGGGTAAACGGTTTGATTTCGCTGCCTTCGCCGTTGTGGTTCAGGCTTTGCCAGAATGCGCTACCGAAGGCGATGGTTAGACCAAGCAGTGCGTCGGGAAATTTTTGCTGCAATTGGTCGAGGGCTTCAAGGCTTTGGCGGGCGGCGAGCTGAATCTGCTCGCGGCTGCCTGTGATGTCGGCTTCGATAAATACGGCGGCTTTACTGCCTGCGGGAATAATGGCGGTTTGCGGGTTCATGTTTTTCCTTCGGATGATGCGGATGGATTTGTGTTTGACAGGTTTTAATTATAGCCCATGCCGGATAGTATTTTAAGGCCGTCTGAAAAGAATCGGCAGGACGGAACCCAAACAAACTGCATTACTGCTTTGCCGCGCCTGCAAACACAGGGGCACAGGCGGGTAATCGCGCTGTGGTAGAATCTGCATCTGTTTTTTACGGGAAGCATTATGCGTATTGTTTTGTTTATATTGGTACTGTTGCTGCTGCAGGTGTTTACCTTCGGCTTGGGCCGGTCGCTGCAATGGCTGTTCGCCCCCTATATTGCCGCACGGGGCAGACGCTGGCTGATGGGCGTTGCTTTTTTGATTACCAATGCGCTGATTGCGGGGCTGCTGTTGCAGCTGGGGCATGCGGTGTTCCGCTGGATGGCGTTTTGGATGGTGTTGCTGCTGTTTGTGATGTATGCGGCCTTGGCGACGTTTGTGCTGTATCTGCTGCTATGCCGCTTTATGGAACAAAAACCCATGTCGCGCAGCCTGCGGCTGTTTGCTCCGCTATTTGTGGCGGGGTTGCTGGGGCTGGCGGTTTATAACGCTTACACGCCCGTGGTGCATCATGCCGAAATCAACATCGAAAAACCGCTTGAGAAACCGCTGCGCATCGGCATGGCCAGCGATACCCATTTGGGCGTGCTGTTCGGCTCGCGCCAGCTGGATAAACTCGCCGACATCATGAACCGCGAAAAAGTCGATATTATTCTGCTGCCCGGCGATTTGATGGACGACAATGTAAACGCCTACCGCGCCGAAAACATGCAGCCGCATCTTGAAAAACTGCGGGCCCCGCTGGGTGTGTATGCCACTTTGGGCAACCATGATTTGTTCGGCCACGAACGCGAGATTTATGAAGAGCTGACCAAAGCGGGCATTAAAGTGCTCGCCAATGAAAGCACGGTGGTGGACGGCCGCTTGCTGGTAGTAGGCCGCAACGATGATTTGGACAAAACCCGCCCCGCTACGGAAACCTTGCTGCGCGGTCAAAACACCGCCTTACCCGTGCTGTTGATGGATCACCGCCCTACCGATATCGAAGCTCACAGCAAACTACCGATAGACGTTCAGGTATCCGGCCATGTGCACAACGGCCAAGTGGCGCCGGCCAATTTAATCGTCCGCTTTCTCAACCGCCTGCACTACGGCTACGAGCAAATCGGCAACGGCCACTTTTTCGTTACTTCGGGTTACGGCTTCTGGGGCGTGCCGCTGCGTTTGGGTTCGCAATCGGAAGTGTGGATCATTGATGTGAAAGGCAAATAGCCTCACCTGCTGATAACACGACAAAGGCCGTCTGAACAATCGTTTTCAGACGGCCTAATCGTGAGAAACTCGCAGCTTAACCGCTGATGTCTTCCAAACTGCGCCCCTTGGTTTCCTCGCCCAGCACCACAATCACGGCAACCACCGCCATCAGCACAGCGGTAAACATCACGAAAATCCGCCCGAAACCGCCGTCGCCGCCAATCATGGCCGCCACCGCCATCGGCGCGACAATACCGCCGATACGGCCGACGGCACCGGCCCAGCCCGAACCGAAGGCGCGGAAGCGCACGGGATAAAGCTCCGGCGTATAAGTGTAAAGCACGCCCCACGCGCCCAAGTTGAAAAACGACATCCAACAGCCCCAAAACATAATCATCGCCGCCGAATCGCTGCGGCCGAAGAAATAGGCACACACCGCACAGGCAAACAGAAAACCGGCCAGCGTGGCCTTGCGGCCGATTTTTTCCACCAGCACCGCCGCCGCAAAATAGCCCGGCAGCTGCGCCAAAATCATCACCAGCACATATTCGAACGTTTTCACCACCGTATAGCCCTGCTCCACCAGCAGCTTCGGCAGCCAAGTGAAAATGCCGTAATACGAAAACACGATGCCGAACCAAATCAGCCACAACATCAAAGTACGCTTGGCAAAAGGCGGTTGCCACAGCTGTGCGAAACGCGGGTTTTCCTGCGGCGCACGCTCGGCTACCGAGGCCGTCTGAACCGCCTCTATGCCTGCCTGCTTTTCCAGCCCGACGACGATTTCATGCGCTTCGCCAACACGCCCTTTGCTGATCAGATAAGGCACCGACTCGGGCAGATGCTTCCACACGAAAAAGGCGTAAAACACCGGCAGTGCGCCAATCAAAAACGCGCTTTGCCAACCGTATTGCGGAATAAAAAAATACGACACCAGCGCGGCGGCCAACCAACCCAGCCCCCAAAAACTTTCCAGCAGCACGATAAAACGCCCACGCACTTTCGGCGGCGCATACTCGCTTACCAGTGACACCGCCACCGGCAGCTGGCCGCCCAAACCGAAACCGACCCAAAAGCGGAAAAACAGCAGGCTTTCGAGATTCCAAGCGAAAGCACACAAACCCGTGGCAATGCTGTACAACACCATCGTGGCCACAAACACATTCTTGCGTCCGATGCGGTCGGCCATCCTTCCGCTCAACACCGCCCCCAACGCCATGCCGATAAAGCCGACGCTGACAATCCAGCCCAATTCAGACGGCGTCAGATTCCATTCTTTACCCAACGTAGCCAACACAAACGACACCATGCCGGTATCCATTGCATCAAACAGCCAACCCAAGCCGATCAATATCAACAACTTGTAATGAAACTTGCCCACAGGCAGGTTATGTAAACGGGTGATGATATCCATTGTCCGATTCCTTAACACCGGTGATTTAAATACGGAAATTGTTAACAATCAGCGGGATTGTGGCCTTTTTACAGCGAAAGGGCAAGCAAGAATATGAAAACCGACCCGATTCGCGCCAAAGATACACAGCGGCAACGGCGGTGCTGGCTGTTTTACTGCAAACCCTTTACACTTCGGCCTATGCTTGCACCGCCATCGTATATATATATGTAAGTAAAGGCCGTCTGAAACCGATATACAGACAGCCCGCCCAAGCACCGTCATCTCCCTGTTTACCCTTAGCCGGATATTTTTCAGACGGCCTCACACCACCTGCAACGCCATGCCAGCACAACCGTTTAACCCGCTCACCATTCCCATTTCGGGCACGTCCCTTATCGAAGCCTCTGCCGGCACAGGCAAAACCTACGGCATTGCTGCTTTGTTTACCCGTTTGATCGTGCTGGAAAAAATGCCCGTAGAAAGCGTGTTGGTCGTTACCTTTACCAAAGCCGCTACCGCCGAACTGAAAACCCGCCTGCGGGCGCGGTTGGACGATGTGTTATCGGTATTGGAAAACGTGCCGGATGCCGCACACCATTCAGACGGCCTCGCCGCGTATTGCGCGCAACACCACGAAGGCGACGTATTTTTACCCAACCTGCTCGAAGCCGCCTTGCAGCAAGAAAGCCAAGAGCGCCTGATTGTGCGCCTGAAGGCAGCCATCAGCCGCTTCGACAATGCCGCCATTTATACCATTCACGGCTTCTGCCAACGCCTGCTGCGCGATTATGCCTTTTTCTGCCAAGCCCCTTTCGACGTAGAACTAACCGAAGACTCGCGCGAACGCCTGCTGGTGCCCGCCCAAGACTTTTGGCGCGAAAACGTGTCGCACAATCCGCTGTTGGCCAAACTGGTGTTCGAGCACCACCACACGCCCGAAACCATGCTTTCCGAAATCAAAAGCTTTATCGGCCGCCCCTATCTGGCTTTCAGACGGCCTGAAAGCAATATGGAAACCGCACAAAAGACATTGGCGGAATGCTGGGAAAATATCCGCACCCAACTGCCCGAATTGGTGCAAACCTTTTGGACAATCCACCCCGTTTTAAACGGCAACAAATACCGCAAAAACACCTTCCAAAACGTTTTTGCCTTACTGGAAGCCGCAGCAGAAAGCAACACTCTGCCTTCCAACCACGACAAACTCCCCCTTTTTGCCGCCGACGCTCTTGAAGCCGCCACCAAAAAAACCGCCACGCCCGACACCGCCGCCTTTGCCCGCTTAAACATACTCGCACGGCTGGGCGAATGCTTCAACGGTTTGGCCGAAGCCGAACAAAACACCCTGATACAGCTGCAACTCGATATGCTGCAATACATCGGCAATGCGTTGGAGGCTGAAAAAAAATCCCGCCGCGAACGCAGTTTCGACGACCTGCTGCTCGATGTTTACCATGCCCTTATCCGCAGCCCGCACCGCGAACAATTGGCACAAACCGTTGCAGCCGTTTGGAAAGCCGCTCTGATCGACGAATTCCAAGACACCGACCCCCTGCAATACGAAATATTCAAACAACTGTTTATCCGTCAGGGCAACCCGCTGTTTTTGGTCGGCGATCCCAAACAGGCGATTTACAGCTTTCGCGGGGCAGACATCTACGCCTACATGCAGGCCGCCGAAGATGCCGACGCCCGCTACACCCTGACCACCAACTTCCGCAGCCACGCCAAACTGATCAACGGCATCGGCGCCTTGTTCAAACAGAAAAACCGCCCCTTCGTGCTCGACAGCATCGACTATGCCGACGTAAACGCCGCCCGCAGCGAAAGCCGTCTGAATCCGCCCAAAACCGCCGTTTCCATACGCTGGCTCAACCACGAAACCGACGGCGGCGGCAACAAAGACGCGCTGCGCAGCCGTGCGGCGGATAACTGTGCCGACGAAATCGCCGCCGTTCTCAACGATGCCGTAGCAGGCCGTCTGAATTATCAGAAAAACACCGCCGGCCCCGCCGTGCCGCTGCAATCGGGGCAGATTGCCGTGCTCGTGCGCACCCACAACGAAGGGCAGATGATTGCCAAAGCCCTGAAACAGCGCAACATCCAAAGCGTGCTGCTGCAACGCGAATCGGTGTTTGCATCAGAAGAAGCCGAGGCCGTTGACGCCCTGATCGGCTTCTGGCTGCAACCGCAACGCACCGAAACATTGCGCTTCGTGCTCGGCGGCATATTGTTCCGCTACACCGCCGCCATGATCCACGAACTCAACCGCAACGAAACCGCCCTGCTCTCGTGGATCAACTCCGCCCAAACCGCCGCCGAAGTATGGCAGCAACACGGCATCTACGCCGCCATGCAGCAGTTTGCCGCCGAACACGGCATCGAAGCCCGCCTGCTCGCGCGCGGCAGCACCCGCAGTCTCACCAACTACCACCAACTGATCGAACGCTTGGCCGAAGAAGACGAACAAAGCCGCTCCCCCGCCGCACTCCGGGAATGGCTCAAAAACCAGATTCAGACGGCCCAAAACGCCGAACATCCCAAAGGCGAAAACAATCTGCTGCGGCTCGAAAGCGACGAAAACCTCGTCAAAATCGTGACCATGCACGCCGCCAAAGGCTTGCAGTATCCGCTGGTATATTGCCCCTTCGTGTGGGATGCGAAAAAGAACACCCCGCAAGGCTGGCAGATTCTGCACCGCCCCCGCCGCCCCACCGAACTGCTGCACGAAACACAGCTCGACGACGCCGACCGCAACCAGCTTGCCGACGAAAACCTAAGCGAAAACCTGCGCCTGCTGTACGTTGCCCTCACCCGCGCCGAAGAACATCTGGTTATCTACGCCGCCCGTTGCAGCCACACGCCCGACAACACCTTCGCCTACCTGCTCGAAGGCACCGCCGACAGCCGCCGCGCCGACATCGCCGCCGCATACGCCGCGGCAAAAAGCGAAGCGGACACCATGCTGAAAAACAACTGGCAGCGGTTCATCGACAACGCTCCCGAAAATACCGACTTCAGCTTTACCGAAACACCTCCCGAACCGGCGGAATATCAAGCACCCTCCGTTTCAGACGGCCTCTACCAAGCAGCCGGCGTTTCTGCACGCCCGTTCGAGTTCATACGCCATACCAGCTTTACCGGCTTGAGCCGCCACACCCGCAACACCGACGAGCATACCCGCGAAGAACTGCAACCGGCCATCGACACAGCGGAAACCGCAACCGACGCACCTTTATCCTCCATGCCGTCTGAACACACCGATACCCGCAGCATCCACACCTTCCCGCGCGGCGCAAGCGCAGGCGTGTGCCTGCACGAAATACTCGAAACCTTCGATTTCGGCTCTCCCGCCGCCGCACAAAGCGAAACCGTTGCCGCCACGCTGGAACACTACGGTTTCGATGCCGGCTGGCTGCCCGCCGTTACCGCCATGCTCGACCACACCCGCCTCTCCCCGCTCGACGGTCAAACCGCGCTGGCCGACATTCCCGCCACCCAACGCCTTGCCGAAATGGGCTTTACCCTGTTCATGCACGACTTCACACTCAACCGTTTGCAGCAATGGTTCGCCGAAACAGAACACGGGCTGCCCGCCGAATGCGCCACCGCCGCCAAACTGCTCGACTTCAACGACGTTAACGGTTTTTTAAACGGCTTCATCGATATGGTCTGCCGCGATTCAGACGGCCTCGTTACCGTAATCGACTATAAATCCAACCACTTGGGCTATGCCGCCGAAGACTACACACAAGCAGCCATGAACGAAGCCGTCGCCCACCACCACTATTACCTGCAAGCCCTGATTTACGCCATTGCCACCGCCCGCCACTTCGCCTCACGCCAGCAGCCCCTGCACACCGTTGCCGTTCGCTATCTCTTCCTGCGCGGTTTAAACGGCAGCGGCAACAACGGCATTTGGTCGTGGAACATCGACACCTCCCTATTGCAGGAATGGCTGTAAATACCTGCAAAACCGCCCGCACCATACCCCGTGCAACCGGACGCCGCCAACCCTTTGCCGCTGGAGGTTTTCTTGACAACGAAGCCAAAGAATAAGATAATCCGCCAATTATTGTGCAGCCGTTTGACACGGCTCGTTATTTTTCCGACACACCCGTCCGTGCCGCCCGTTAGGAGGTGATGTTTACATCACGGCGCGTATCCCGCCCCGCCGCAAGGCCGACAGCGATACAACAAAACCCCATTCACAGGCCGTCTGAAAAACAAGAAGGCCGAAACCAAATTTTAAGGAAATAAAATGCCTGCTATTCGTGTAAAAGAAAACGAACCTTTTGAAGTTGCCATGCGCCGTTTCAAACGCGCTGTTGAAAAAACCGGCCTGCTGACCGAACTGCGCGCCCGCGAAGCTTACGAAAAACCGACTACCGAGCGCAAACGCAAAAAAGCCGCTGCAGTTAAACGTCTGCAAAAACGCCTGCGCAGCCAACAACTGCCTCCGAAACTCTACTAATCACACTTTCTGAAGATGTGATTAAGCAATACACCGTAAAGCCTTGCGCTTTGCGGTGTTTTGGCTTGTATAAGAAACAAACTTTATTAACTAAATCAATCCCACAAACACACCGCTACGAAACCTTTTCATGCTTCGTCACACCAAGAAGCAGCAGCGTCAAACAGCTACATTCAAAACCGCCGCACACACAAACGGCCGTTTGCCCCGCATTTCCGCCCGAAATGCCGAAACAGCTTGTTTTTAAACCAAACAACACCATTAAAATGGTTTGAAACCCCAACAAAGTGAGCCCGCCATGAGCCTGAAAGCGCAACTTTCCGAAGACATGAAAACCGCCATGCGCGCCAAAGACAGCGTTACCCTGTCCACCGTGCGCCTTATCAACGCCGCCATCAAGCAGTTTGAAGTGGACGAGCGCATGGAAGCCGACGACGCCAAAGTGATTGCCATCATTACCAAGATGGTAAAACAGCGCAACGACAGCGCCAAAATCTACACCGACGCCGGCCGCACCGATTTGGCGGAGAAAGAAAACGCCGAAACCGAAGTGCTCAAACGCTACCTGCCGCAAATGATGTCGCCTGAAGAAATCCGCAGCGCAGTAGAGGCCGCCGTTGCCGAAACCGGCGCAGCAGGCATGGCCGATATGGGCAAAGTAATGGGCGTATTGAAAACCCGATTGGCCGGAAAAGCCGACATGGGCGAAGTGAACAAAGTGCTGAAATCGGTGCTCGCCGCCTGATCCGAAAAGGCCGTCTGAAAGAAAACGCCTTCTCAAACGTCTCTTTCAGACGGCCTCGATACATAACCATGATACCGAGTGAATTTATCGACGAACTGCTGGCCAAAGTCGATATCGTAGATATTATCGACGAGCATGTGCCGCTGAAAAAAGGCGGCGCCAACTATATGGCCTGTTGTCCGTTTCATAAAGAAAAATCGCCGTCGTTTTCCGTCAGCCCGCACAAACAGTTTTACCACTGTTTCGGCTGCGGCGCACACGGTTCGGCCATCGGCTTTATCATGGAATATCAGGGCTTGAGTTTTACCGAAGCCGTGCAGTATTTGGCCGACCGCGTCGGCATGACCGTACCGCGCACCCGCGGGCAACAAGAAAACCCCGAGCAGCGTGCCGAGCGCAAGAAAAAACAGCAAACGCTCGAAGAAACCACCGAAGCCGCCGCCGCTTTTTACACAGGCCGTCTGAAACAGGATACGCGCGCGCAGCAGTATCTTGCCAAACGCGGCCTGAGCGACGAAATCATCGCACACTACGGCTTAGGCTACGCGCCCGACAGCTGGCAGCCGCTGGCACAGGTATTCCAGCCCTACCCGAATACACCGTTGGTAGAAAGCGGCATGGTCATCGAGAAAGACGGCAAATATTACGACCGCTTCCGCGACCGCATCATGTTTCCCATCCGCAACCAACGCGGTCAGGTTATCGGCTTCGGCGGCCGCATACTCGACAAAGGCGAGCCGAAATACCTCAACTCGCCCGAAACGCCGCTGTTCGACAAAGGCCGCAACCTCTACGGCCTGCACGAAGCCCGAGCCGCCATTAAAGAAGCCGGGCGGATTTTGGTGGTGGAAGGCTATATGGACGTTGTTGCCTTGGCACAATTCGGCATCGGTTACGGCGTAGCCGCGCTCGGCACAGCCACCACCGCCGACCACGTCAAACTGCTGATGCGCCAAACCGACAGCATTTACTTCTGCTTCGACGGCGACCGTGCCGGCAGAAAAGCCGCATGGCGGGCTTTAGAAAACGCCTTGCCGCAACTGAAAGACGACAAATCGCTGCATTTCCTGTTTTTGCCGGAAGAGCACGACCCCGACAGCTACATCCGCGCTTACGGCAAAACACCGTTTGAAGATGCCCTGCTCAACCAAAGCAAACCCCTGTCGGAATATTTTTGGGAACACCTTTCAGACGGCCTTAATCTGGATACGCAGGAAGGCAAAGCCGAACTGGTCAAAACCAGCTCGCCCCTGCTAGCACAGATTACCGCACCCGCTTTAGGCTTTTTATTAAGGCAGCGTTTAAGCGAACTGGTGGGCATCGATACCGCCGATCTCGCCCGCCTGATGGGCGAAGAAGCCCCCAAACGCCAAGCCCGGCAGAAAAATTACAAACTGCCCAAAGAAACCTTTAAACAACCGCAAATGTCTACATTGGCGGAACGCCAGATACGTAGCCTCTTGATAAATCCCGCATGGGCTTCATATATAGAGTTGCCCGAGTATCTGACCCTTAGCGGCGATTTTGCCTGTTTGGCCAATCTCGCCGAACTGATTAAAAGCTTGCCGGAGCTGCCCACAAGCGCACACATTTTGGAACACATGCGTGGAAGCCCTTACGAAACCACGATAAACCGTATTTTCCAAAGCGCGCTCAACGATCCGCAAGCCTTGGAAGGCAGCAGCGAAGAAGACTGCGAAAACTTCCAACTCGGCATGACCAAGCTCCTGAACGAGCTGAAAAACACACAAATCGAAGCATTGAAAGAAAAAAACCGGCACACCGGTTTGAATGACAACGAAAAAAAACTACTGCTGGCATTATTGATGCCGGCCACACGATAAAAGCCCAAGGCCGTCTGAAAAACATACACCCTGCTGCAACCGAGTCGTCTTGTACCTACCGCAGAACACCCTACCGATTTGTTTCAGACGGCCTCCCGTTAAACCAAACACCGAGAACATTCTATGTCAAACCAACACAGCAACAATACACACGACAGCGAATATGAAGAACAAGACGACAACCGTCCGCTAACGCTCGAAGAGCAACGCGCACGGTTGCGCCAGCTCATCATCATGGGCAAAGAGCGCGGCTATATCACCTATTCCGAAATCAACGATGCGCTGCCCGACGATATGTCCGACGCAGAGCAAATCGACAACATCGTCAGCATGATTTCAGGTTTGGGCATCCAAGTGACCGAGCAGGCACCCGATGCCGAAGAAATGCTGATGAGCGACAACACCGCCGCCATTACCGACGATGATGCCGTTGCGGAGGCCGAAGCCGCCCTTTCCAGCGTAGACAGCGAATTCGGCCGCACCACCGACCCTGTGCGCATGTATATGCGGGAAATGGGCCAAGTCGACCTGCTGACCCGCGAAGATGAAATCATCATCGCCAAAAAAATCGAAAATGCCCTGAAAAACATGGTACAGGCTATCTCTGCCTGCCCCGGTTCGATTGCCGAAATTTTGGAGCTGATCAAACGCATCCGCGAAGATGAAATCAAAGTAGACGAAGTTGTTGAAGCCATCATCGATCCCAACGAGGTATTGCTGAACGAATTAGGATTGGGGCATTTGGAAAGCGCGAGTTCTTCCGCAGACAACAGCGAAAACGACGACGCCGACGATAACGACGGCGACAGCGACGACGATGAAGACGACAGCAGCCCCGAAGCCATCGCCGCCACCAATCTGGAAGAGTTGAAACAAAAAGTGCTCGAACATTTTGAACGTATCCAAGAAGATTACGACAAAATGATCGCCGCCCTGAGCAAGCACGACAGCCGTCACGAAACCTATTTGCAGCACCGCGATGCCATCGCCTCCAAACTGCTCGAAGTGCGTTTTGCCACCCGCCAAATCGAAAGCCTGAGCAGCAACCTTCGCGAACGGGTGGAAAGCATCCGCCGCCTCGAGCGCGAAATCCGCGATATCTGCCTCGACCGCGTGCACATGGACAGAGACTACTTCATCAATTACTTCCTGCCCGAAATCACGCGCCTTGATTGGGTGGAAGAAGAAGTTGCAAAAAACAACGTATGGAGCAACGCTCTCGACCGCTTCCGCCATGCCATCATCGAAAAGCAAGCCAAGCTGGCAGAAATGGAAACCGAAACCCGCATTTCCATCGAAGAGCTGAAAGAAATCAATAAAAACATGGTCATCAGCGAAAAAGAAACCGCGGCGGCCAAACAGGAAATGATTCAGGCCAACTTGCGGTTGGTGATTTCGATTGCGAAAAAATACACCAACCGCGGCTTGCAGTTTCTCGATTTGATTCAAGAAGGCAATATCGGTTTGATGAAAGCGGTAGATAAATTTGAATACCGCCGCGGTTATAAATTCTCAACCTATGCCACTTGGTGGATTCGTCAGGCCATCACCCGCTCGATTGCCGACCAAGCGCGTACCATCCGTATTCCGGTTCACATGATTGAAACCATCAACAAAATGAACCGCATCTCGCGCCAATATCTGCAAGAAACCGGCGAAGAGCCGGATTCAGCCAAACTGGCCGAACTGATGGAAATGCCGGAAGATAAAATCCGCAAGATCATGAAAATCGCCAAAGAGCCGATTTCTATGGAAACGCCGATCGGTGACGACGACGATTCACACTTGGGCGATTTCATCGAAGACGTAAACAACGTCGCTCCGGCAGATGCGGCCATGTATTCGAGCCTGCACGAAGTTACCAAAGAAGTGCTGGAAAGCCTGACTCCGCGCGAAGCCAAAGTATTGCGTATGCGCTTCGGTATCGACATGAATACCGACCACACGTTGGAAGAAGTGGGCAAGCAGTTTGACGTAACCCGCGAGCGTATCCGCCAAATCGAAGCCAAAGCCTTGCGCAAACTGCGCCACCCGACCCGCAGCGACCGCTTGCGCAGCTTCTTGGACAGTGAAGAAAACAAACAGTAAGCCGCAGCAACACCATCAAAAAAAACCGTCTGATTCATCAGACGGTTTTTTCAGTTAGATTCTCTTTTTCAATACTTGAGCGGCTCTGGCATTACCCTGCTCCGCAGCTTTCTCAAGCCAATATTTGGCTTTTACCCGATTACGCTTCACACCGCTGCCGTTCAAATACATCATGCCCACCTTATATTGGCTGTCGGCATCACCTTTTTCCGCAGCTTGGCCGTACCATTCGGCCGCTTTACGCAAATTGCGTTTCACGCCTTTTCCGGACTCATAAAATGAGCCGAGATTGGCCATGGCCTGCACCTGACCCTGTGCGGTGGCTTTTTCGTACCATTCGGCTGCCAAACGGGCATCCGGCACTACGCCCCAACCGTTTTCGTATAACAATCCTAAATGATATTGGGCATTCACATGATTTTGCCCGGCAGCTTTTTCCCACCAATGCTTGGCTTGTTCATAATCCGCCGGCCGGCCGATGCCGTCTGAAAACATCAAACCCAATTGGTTTTGGGCGTTTACTTCACCTTTTTCGGCAAGGCCTTTCATGATGGTATAGGCTTGGTCGTAGCGGCCTTTGCTGTATGCCTCTCTTGCCTCTTGATACGTTCCCTGCTGTACGTTTGCGCAGGCCGACAAAGCCAAAACTGCTGCACAGGCGGGTGCGGCGAACCACCGTAAGACTTTCATTATTCTTCCTTTCAGAGTGAGTGCACGTTAAAAAAATGACATTATACTAACAACCATCTAAACAACCGTCACTCAATAAACAAACGGCATAATATTCTTACCACAGGTTACTTTAGACGAGTTTTTCCGCTACAATCTACTAAATATCATAAACTTAACAAAAGGAGAGAAGCATGACCCAGCAACCACGCTTGCCGGTGCCCGATCTTACCGAAACCTGTGCCCGCTACCTCAAACAGGTGCGTCCGCTGCTGAGTGATGAAGAATATAAAAAAACCACGGCTTCCGTGCGCCATTTCCAAAGCCGGATAGGGAAAACATTACAAACGCAACTGCAAACATCCGCCGAACAAGCCGACACCAGCTGGCTGCTGGATGCTTGGCTGAAAAGCTATCTCGATATCCGCACACCTCTGCCGCTGGCGAGCAATGTAGGCTTTACCATCCGCACGCATGGTAAAAGTTTGAGCGAATGGGCGGCCGCCATCGCCGCCGTGTGTGCCGATTACCACCACGGGCGTATTCCCGTGCCCCAAACGCCGCAAGGCACGCCGGTGTGCATGCATCAATGGCAGATTCTGCGCGGTGCGGCACGCATTCCCCAAACCGGCAGCGACGGCTACCGCATTGCCGCAACCGCAAACCGCCATATCGGTGTGCTGCACAACGGGTTTTATTACCGTATTACTGCGCTCGACGACAATTTTGAGGCCTACCACCCCGATACATTCAAGCAGGCATTCGAGCAGATTTTGTCTGACTACACCTGCAACCCGTATCCCGTCGCCATCGCTTCCTATCTCGGCGGCAATGCTGCGGCACGGCTTTACCGTGATTTGAAACGTAAAGACGACAACACCGAATTGGCCGAACATATCGAAACCGATTTGTTCCACATCAGCTTGGACGATATTTCATTAAGCCCCGATGAAGACCTTGCCCGCGCCACGTTCCAGCCCCATCAGAATGTGTGGTGCTACAAACCCATGACCTTCTGCTACAACAGCTCCACCCAAAACCTGTTCCTGCATTGCGAACACACTTGGGAAGACGGCGGCACACTTAAAAACATCGTTGCACTTGCCGACGAAAAACTCCGCACGCCGCAAGGCAAAAAAACCGCGCCGGCCATCAGCCGCCATCAATGGAACCTGACACCCGCCCAAAAGAAAAATTGGCCGCAATGGCAGCAGCAATATGCCGAACAAGCCGTCAAAATGCGCGTGAGCAGCCTTCCCGTAACATTTAACGGCAACACCATTCCCAAGGGCATCAGCCACGATGCCTTGATGCAGTTTATGTTCCAATATGCCTTGCTGACTACCTACGGCGAAGTGCGCAACATCTACGAAGCAGTGGATGTGAGCCACTTCCGCAACGGCCGCACCGAATGCGTGCGCCCGATTTCGGAAGAATCGCTGGCATTCGTCGGCAGTTTGCTGCAAGAACAACCCGATCACAGCCTGCTTGATGCCGCACTAGCCGAACACAAGGCCCGCGTTAAAGCCGCCAAACTCGCACAAGGTGCGAACCGCCATCTGCTAGGATTGAAACTGACTGCCAAACAAAACGGCAGCAGCCGTGTTCCTGCGGTGTTTAAAGACAAAGGTTACGAAGTGTTCACTACGGATTTTCTCTCAACCTCTACCTTGGGAGACGACAGCATAATCGTTAATTTTGCTTTTGCACCCACATCTGCCGGCGGCTTGGGCATCAACTACACCCTAACTCAAGACGGCTGGTTGTTTACCGCCAGCTATCCCGAACATCAAAAGCATGAAGTGGCGATTTTTCTGGAAGCCTTGAAACAGGGCGCGGAACGCTTGCTGTTTTTCTTCAACCCCACAGTTAAAGAAAACAATAAGCCGCTTTAAACCGATACCCGACGTTAAGGCCGTCTGAAAAAAGCCCCTCCCGATTACACTAACGGGCGGGGCTTTTTTCAGACGGCCTCGATATACGAACCGCGTCAGCGTTCCAACGGTTTCAACTTCAAAGTGAGGTCTTCCGCCTTCACTTTAAACAGCAAATCAATGTTCGGATGTTTGCCGGGATGGGCTTCGGCATCGGCAACATGTTCGGCAAACAAAGCCAAGCCGCGCTCGGCCGCTTCGCGGTTCAATACGCCGTCAAATTCTTGAGCCAAGGCGTGATAGAGCTTAAGCGAACCGAGCTTGCCCGGCGCGGCAGGAATATGGTGGATGGTTTCGCCGTTATGCAGCACGTCTAAGCCGCTCAAATGGTCGATGGCCGCCAGTGCGGCTAAATTATCTTGAAAACTCATGGCTGTTCTTTCTCATTTAACAATCTAGTCAATCCGTGTGCCGGATAAATGGATGCCGTCTGAAACATTATTCAGACGGCCTTTTTCTCTCAGGCAATCTTTTAACGCGTACCGAAAATCTTATCGCCCGCATCGCCCAAACCGGGGATGATGTAACCGTGTTCGTTGAGATGGCTGTCGAGCGCGGCAGTGTAAATGGTTACGTCGGGGTGGGCTTCGTTTACCAGCTTCACGCCTTCGGGCGCGGCCACCAGCACCAAGGCTTTGATATTGCGGCAGCCTTTCTGCTTCAGCAAATCAATGGTGGCCACCATCGAGCCGCCGGTTGCCAACATGGGGTCGATAATCAACGCCGGACGCGAATCCATGCTGTCGACGAATTTTTCAAAATAAGAAACGGGTTTGAGCGTTTCTTCGTCGCGTTGCAGGCCGACCACGCTGATTTTGGCGGTGGGAATCAAATCCAGCACGCCGTCGAGCATACCCAAGCCGGCGCGCAGAATCGGCACAACTGTGAGCGTTTTACCTTTAATGCGCTCGCCTTCGATCTGGCCGCACCAGCCGTCGATAATATAGTTTTCCGTCGCGAAATCGCGGGTGGCTTCATAAGCCATCAAGCGCGCCAACTCGGTGGTCAGCGTGCGGAATTTAAACGTGCTGCATTCGGCTTCGCGCATCAAGGTGAGTTTGTGTTTGACCAGCGGGTGGTCGATAACGGTAATGTTCATGGTGGCGCTTTCTGCTGTGTCGTTATAGTACGGCGGCTATTATACGGCTTTTCAGAAACGTATTGAAAGAGCGGCCTGCACGCCGCAAAGCCCGCTTTGCCAACGCCCGCCCTTGCCCCAAAAGCAAAAAGCCGCAGGTTTTATAACAAAATCATCTTAAATTAAAACCAACCATTCTTTCCTTTTTTCAGACGGCCTGATTAAAGTAAAGCGCATCAAGGCCATCTGAAAAGAACACATCATGTCTATCCAAAACCACCACCTCAACTGGCTTGAAGCCGAATCCATCTACATCATCCGCGAAGTGATTGCCGAAGCGAAAAACCCCGCGCTGCTGTTTTCGGGCGGCAAAGATTCGGTGGTGCTGCTCGCGCTGGCCGTGAAAGCTTTTCAAATCGAAGGCCGGCCGCTCAAGCTGCCGTTCAAACTGCTGCATGTGGATACCGGCCACAATTATCCCGAAGTGATTGCCTTCCGCGACCAAACCGTCGCCCGCACCGGCGTGGAGCTGGTGGTGGGCAGCGTGGAAGATTCCATCAAACGCGGCACGGTGGTTTTGCGCCGCGAAAACGACTCGCGCAACGCCGCCCAAGCCGTTACCCTTGTCGAAACCATTGAAGAACAAGGCTTCGACGCGCTGATGGGCGGTGCGCGGCGCGACGAAGAAAAAGCCCGCGCCAAAGAGCGCATCTTCTCTTTCCGCGACGAATTCGGCCAATGGGACCCGAAAAACCAACGCCCCGAACTTTGGAATCTCTACAATACCCGCCTCTTCCCCGGCGAAAACATGCGCGTGTTCCCTATTTCCAATTGGACGGAACTCGACATCTGGCAATACATCGCCCGCGAAAACCTTGCCCTGCCGCCGATTTACTATGCCCACGAACGCGAAGTGGTGGAACGCGGCGGCCTGCTTGTGCCCGTTACCCCGCTCACACCCAAACGCGACGGCGAAACCGCGCAAGTGCGCAGCGTGCGTTTCCGCACCGTCGGCGACATTTCCTGCACCTGCCCCGTTGCCAGCACCGCCGCCACACCGGAAGACATCATCGCCGAAACCGCCGCCGCCACCCTTTCCGAACGCAGCGCCACCCGCATGGACGACCGCGTTTCCGAAGCGGCTATGGAAGAGCGCAAAAAAGCCGGCTACTTTTAAAACACATACAGCAAGGCCGTCTGAAAACCAGCCACGCGCGTTTTCAGACGGCCTCAACTCAATCTGCCATCGGATTAATCTGTATCCAGTTTCAACAAGCGGAACACCAATCCCAAACCGATCACACTGCACACCATATACACAATGCTCGACACACCGTGCCATTGCCCGAAAGAGCCGCCTATCAAGCCGAGCAGCCAATTGGATTCGCCCGCTTTATGCGCCTCAATCACCGGCGTAATCAAAAACTGGTTCACCGCCAACAACACCAGCAGCAACACAATCCATTTCGGCGTGTAAGAACGGGTATAACCGCGACCCGTGTGGGTTTTATACACCACATACACCAACAGCCACACCGCCAAACCGAAATACGCCACCACATTGAACAAAACACCGGCCAACCCGCCCGCCTGCATTCTTTCCAAGTTTTGGAAGAGCAGCGGTGCCGCCACATAGCCCATACCCAGTTGCAAACCCAACCACACGCCGGCCAATACTGCCGCCAGTTTTTTCATGAACCCCTCCCTTCGGATATCGAAAATAACGCCCATGATACTGCCGAATCTCTTTATTTGAAAGGCCGGTTTTTTTGCCCTTTTCGGCGGCACATTTCTGCACCGCACCCCGCGCCTACACAGACAAACCCGCCAAATAATGCTATCCTGCACGCTTTCTGTTTGATATTTGACGCAATGAAAAAATTTCTGATATCCGTATTGTTTATCGGCGTATCGGTTCTCGCCGCCCTGCCTTACTATTTGGGCATCAAAGCCGAAGAAAGCCTGGCCTTCCAGCAGAAGCTGCTTGCCGAGTCCAGCTTTCTGACCGTCGAATCGCACCAATACGAACGCGGCTGGTTCAGCGCAACCGAAACCACCGTTATCCGGCTCAAACCCACTTTGCTGCACAACACCCAAAAATACCTGCCCGACAACCTGAAAACCGTTTTAAAAGAACCCATTACGGTTATCAACCATGTTAAACACGGCCCCTTTGCCAGCGGCATCACTCCCGTGCGCGCGCATGTGGAAACCGAATTCAAATACCACCCCGAAACCGCCAAAGTGTTGGCACGCTTTTTCGGTGAAAACGCCCCCGTCAGCATGACCAACACCGTGTATCTCAGCGGCAGCGGCAAGCTGGCCTTAAACGTGCCTGCTTTCGACTACGAAGAACTTTCCGGCATCAAACTCAACTGGAAAGGCTTTAGCGGTTCTACCGCCTACGAATCCGATTTTGCCGCCTACACCCACGATTATGCCGCACCTTCCCTGCAACTCAAGCTGGCCGACAAGGGCAGTATTGCCATGGAAAACCTGCATATCCGCACGGAAACTTCCGAAGGCAGCAACAAACTGGCCTTGGGCAACAGCAGCTTCAAGCTCGGCAAATTCTCCACCCAATGGCAAGAAGGCTTCGACTACAACATCAAAATCAACGAATTGGTGAATATCGTTACCGACTTGCAGATCGGCGCGTTTATCAACCCCACCGGCACCATTGCGCCGTCTAAAATCGTGGTCGACAATCTCCGGTTCGACACCCAAACCGGCGAAAGCGGAGAATGGATCAACAGCGAAGGGCGTTTCCGCTTTGAAACCCTAACCTACGGCGACGACCGCTACGGCCCGCTCGACATCAACATTGCCGGCGAGCATCTCGATGCCAAGAGCCTGCTGGCGGTTAAAAACAAACTGGCCGAACTTTCCTCTAAAGAAATGAGCGAAGAGCAGATTCAGGCCGAAATCATCAAAACCGTTAAAACCGATGCTTCGGGGCTGTTTACCCAAAACCCCGTGCTGAAAGTCAAAACCTTCCATTTCACCATGCCCGAAGGCATTGTGGACGTAAAAGGCGAAATGAGCTTTAACGGCCTGCATCAAAACGATTTGAACGACCTGAGCGCGATGCTCAAAAAAACCACCGCACGTTTAGACATGCAAGTGCCGCAGAAACTGCTTGAGCAGCTTGCCATCAACCAAGCCCGCAACATTTTCAGCGTTAACGCCGAAGACTTGGCCGAAGGGCGCGCCGGTATCGACGACATCAACGAAACCCTGCGCCTGATGGTGGACAGCACCGTCAACGCCATGGCTGCGGAACAGTATCTCACCGTTGACGGCAGCAACATCAAAACCCTTATCGAGCTGGCCGACAACCAACTCAAGCTCAACGGCAAACCTTTCCAAGCCGCACCGGAGCCCGAGTTTGACGACAACACCCTGCCGCCCGATAACGCCGCCGTATCGGCAACCGCTCCGTAACCGTTGTCAAGCGGATACCTTCATCACACATTCCGCTTACCGGCAACACCGGTTTTCAGACGGCCTGCCATCTACCGATGCAGGCCGTCTGAATATATCGGAATATGTTTCGGATTATATGAAAATTAATTTTGCCAAAACGCCCGCCCCCCGCCACAATAGCGGCACCATTCCTCCGAAGGCCGTCTGAATGCCCAAGCTCCATGAAATCATCGAACACCATTGGCAACGCCCCAACCCTGTGTTGAATATATTGCTGTGGCTGCCGGCCCGCCTGTTTCAGACGGCCTCTACCCTACGCCGCCTGCTTTACCGCACAGGCCGTCTGAAAAGCAGCAAATTGCCCGTGCCGGTGGCGGTGGTGGGCAATATCCACGCAGGCGGAGCGGGTAAAACGCCTGTGGTTGCCGCTTTGGTGTCGGGCTTGCAGGCGCAGGGCATTCGTGCGGGGATTATCAGCCGCGGCTACGGGCGCAGTTCAAGCGGCACGCATGTATTGAATGAAAACAGCACTGCCGCAGAGGCCGGAGACGAGCCTTTATTGCTGTACCGCCAAACCCAAGCACCAACGGCAGTCGGCAGCAACCGTATCGATGCCGGCCGCGCACTGCTTGCCGCCCACCCCGACATTCAAGTGATCATTGCCGACGACGGCCTCCAACATTACGCCTTGCAACGCGATCTCGAAATCGTGGTCTTCCCCGCCGCCGATGCAGGCCGTCTGAATTTGGATTTGCTGCCCAACGGCGGCTTGCGCGAACCGCTGTCGCGCTTGCAGGAAGTTGATGCCGTTGTGGTAAGCGGCGTTACCGACACGCACCGCAACACCCCGTTCGGCCGGCACCACAACGAATTTCACAGCCGCCTCGCCACCGGCAACATCTACCGCCTGCACCGCCCCGACGAGCTTCTCGACACAGGCCGTCTGAACGGCTTGCGCGTGGCCGCCGTGGCCGGCATTGCCAAGCCCGAACGGTTTTTCCACACCTTGCGCAATATGGGCATTGCACCCGCAGAAACCCGCGCCCTGCCCGATCACGCCGCGCTGACTGCGGCGGACTTCCCGCAAGCCGACATCGTGATCATTACCGAAAAAGACGCCGTCAAACTTTCAGACGGCCTGCCGCATTCTGTGTGGGTGCTGCCCGTTTGTGCGATAATCGAGCCTGACTTGGCGGCGTTTGTCGCAGGCCGTCTGAACATTGAATCGAATACCGGAGAAGAAACAAGATGATCAACACTAAAAAATATGTATGGGCAGCCGTATTGTGCCTGACGACAGGTTTGGCTCAAGCCGCACCGGCCAGCAAAGCATCGGTAGAAAAACTGTTTGAGGTACAAGACTTCGATAAAATGATGGACGATATATTTGACCGAACTTCTACTGTTATTTTACAAAGCGAGAAATTAAACCGGGATTTAGCCACCGTTCCTCCCTCTAAACGAGAAAAAATAAGAGAAATTATTACCCGCTACCTGACCGAAGATATTCAGCGGCTTAATACCCCTGAGCTTCGCGCACAAGTACGCAACATATCGGTTGAATCCACGCAAAAAATCTACACTCAAGAAGAAGTCGATGCGATGGTCAACTTTTACGGGTCTCCCATCGGCCGCTCCATCAACGCTAAAATGCCAAAATACTTCCAAGCAGTAATGACCCCCCTGTCCAATATAATGACAGAACATGCGCAAGAATCGTATCAAAAATACCGCCCCAATATGGTACGTGAAATCAATCAGGTGCTTTGCGGTAAGAATGTTTGCAAACAACCTGCTAAAACCAAATAAGAAAGCACAACCATGGAAAAGAAATTTTTAGACATCCTCGTCTGCCCCGTCAGCAAAGGCAAACTGGAATACCATGCCGACAAGCAGGAGCTTTGGTGCCGCCAAAGCAAACTGGCCTACCCCATCCGCGACGGCATTCCCTATATGCTTGAAACCGAAGCGCGCGAACTCACCGAAGAAGAGTTGCACGCATGAGCGCATTCGTTGTTTTGATTCCCGCCCGCCTCTCTTCCTCGCGCCTGCCGGGTAAAGCGCTGGCCGACATCCACGGAAAACCGATGGTGGTGCGCGTGGCCGAACAGGCCGCCAAAAGTAAGGCGGCGCGCATCATCGTTGCCACCGACCATGCCGACATTCAGACGGCCTGCCAAGCGCACGGTATCGAAACCGTGATGACGGCAAACACGCACGAGAGCGGTACCACCCGCCTGGCCGAAGCCACCGCTACGCTGGGCTTGGCCGACGACACCGTGATTGTGAACGTTCAGGGCGACGAACCTTTAATTGACCCCGAACTGATCAACCGCACCGCCGCCCTGCCAGTTGCCAACCAAGTGCCGATGGCCACCGCCGCGCACGCTATCGACAATCTGGCCGAATTTCTCAACCCGAACTGCGTGAAAGTGGTGCTCAACACCCACGGCAACGCCCTGTATTTCAGCCGTGCGCCGATTCCCTACCCACGCGATGCGATGGCTGCCGGTACCGACAAACTGCCCGAAGGCTTAAACCCGCTGCGCCACATCGGCATTTACGCCTACCGCGCCGGTTTCTTGCAGCAATACGCCCAAATGAGCGCTTCCGTGCATGAAACCGCCGAATCGCTGGAGCAGCTGCGTGTGCTGTGGCACGGCTACCCGATTGCCGTCGAAGTGACCGACACCGCCCCCGCCGCAGGCGTGGATACGCCGGAAGATTTGGAAAGAGTTCGCGCTGTCTTTAAGGGATAACGCGCCCAAGCAGCAGATAACATTTGCCCGTTGGTAACAGGCCGTCTGAAAACATCTCCGGCCGCCAACGGGCAAATATCATAATCAAAATATCATAATCAACTTAAAAAAGTATGTTCGCCATACTCAGGCTTGACCAAATACAACCCAAACCCATTCAGCCGATTCATCCTAAACCTGTTCAAAATATGCCAAAAGCGTTTGCGGCAACCAGTTCAGATGGCCTCTGCCCGCTCCGTTCACAAAACCCACATGTCCGCCGTAATCAGGCTGGAGCAAAGTAACCGCAGACGAGACTTCCTTACGGGTAGGCAGAGCCTGCTGCGGCAGAAAAGGATCGTTTAACGCGTTAAGCAGCAAGGTCGGCACCGCAATCTTACCCAGCAGCGGCTTGCACGACGAGCGGCGGTAATAATCATGGCGGTCGGCAAAACCGTGCAAAGGTGCGGTAAAGCGGTCGTCAAAATCGCCCAAAGTTTTGCAAGCGGCGTATAAATCCTTGCCGTAGCCCGCGGCCTTTGCTTTGGGAATAAGCGATTGTAGAAAATAGCGGGTGTAGAGCAAACGGGTAAGGCCGCGGTCGAAGCGCGTTCCGGCAGCGGCCAAGTCCACAGGAGCCGACACTACGGCTGCCGCTTGAGGAACTGCCGCTCCACCGGTTTCGCCGAGATATTTCGCCAACGCATTTCCCCCCAACGACACGCCCGCCGCATAAATAACCGCAAAACGCTGCGACAATTGTTCCAGCATATAGGCTATCTCACCGCTGTCGCCGGAATGGTAAAACACGGGTGCGGTATTCGCCACGCCGCCGCAACTGCGGAAATGCGCCACCACACCGTTCCACCCTCGCGCCTGCACCGCCCGCATCAAAGCCACGGCATAATGGCTGCGGCTGCTGCCTTCCAAACCGTGAAACAGCACCACCAGCGGAGCATCGGGGTGCGGGCTGTCGATAAAATCATAAGCCACCACCGTGCGCCCCGTGCTGTCGGGCACAAGCTCTCTGCGGTAAACGGGAGCCGGCGGCTGCAATGTTTTGGCGTAAATGGTTTCGAGATTGCCGTTGCGCAACCAAAACGGCGTATCCAAAGGCGGAAACGTCATACCGCTGTTCCCGGCAGCCTGCGGAACAGCACCAGATACAAGCCTACCGAAATGCTCATGCCGGTAATCCAGCCAACCAACACATCCGTCGGATAATGAACGCCCAACACGATGCGCGAAAAGCCCATCATCACGGCAAATGCGGCGGCTGCGGCGATAATCCATTTTCTGTGCGGCGACTGCCAATAAATCAGCACCACCATCGTAGCGAGCGCCGCGGCAAACGTGCTGTGTCCGCTGGGAAACGACGCACTGGTTTCGTGCACCACCCGCGGCCACAGCTCCGGCCGCATCCGTCCGAAAAACTGCTTGGCCACAGTCATCACCATCGTCGGCAGCAATGCCGCCAGTAATACGAATACCGCATACCCGCGCTGTTTACGCAGATAAAACCAAGTGGCAAACACCACCGTAATCGGCGTGGCGACGGAAGCTTTGCCGATATGGTGAAGTACAACGGCGGGAGCGGTAAGCACACCGCCCCAATGCTGATGCACCCACAGCATCAACGGTTCTTCGAAATGGAAGCGGTCTTTATCCCAAATATCTTCGGCAATAAATCCCGCCACAATCAGCGGCAGAATGATACTGAAAAACAACAATATTACGAGGGGAATGCTGGGTATAAACGCGCGTGGAGACAACATAAAAATGAAGCGGCAAATAAAAAACAAGACGGCATTTTATAGAAGAGCCACGGTTTATAACAGGCTGCGGCAGTAAAAGCGCCTTGTTTTAACAAGATTTCATTATTTAATTTTCATAACTTAACAGGTTGTGATTATTTTTATTATTTACAGATGATAACCATTGCAATTTTCACAATGGAAAGTTAAGTAAAGGTAAAGAATTGTTTAGAAATTGTTGGTATGATGGCTTTCAAGTTGTTTATAAAAACAAAAATGTGCTGTTGCCTGCAACAGCAAGGTTCACATAAATACGGAGGTTTATCATGTCTGTTTTGCTATTGGAAGCGATCATTTTCGTTAACTGGGCATCTTTGCTGACCATCTTGGGCTTTTGGGTAACGGAATATATTCTTTAAACCAAAACAGCCGCTATTCAATGCAAGGCCGTCTGAAAATATGTTTTCAGACGGCCTTATCCTTTGTACTCCATTACCGCAAATAAAAAAACGGTACGCTGTTACCAACGTACCAAAAGGTTGCCTTGTTTTGATGGAACACAGTAAAAAAGATACCCGATATTACTTCACACACCGGAAACCTAAATTGTTCAGCACAAACTTAGCCTGCAAACTGGTGCGGATGCCGTAGCGCATAAAGGCGGCGTAATCGCCGGGGTCGGCCGAGCCTGCCGATGCGCCGCTGCAAAACATATTGTTACCCGCCGCCGCATTGGAACTGAGCAGGCTGCTGTTAAAGTCTTCCGTCCACTCCCAAATCAGGCCGTGCATATCGTGAATGCCCCAAAAGTTCGCCTTGCCTTTGCCCACGTCGCGCAGCCCTTTGCGGCTGCCTTCGGCATACCAGTCGAGAATGGTGCGGTTGTAGCCTTCTTCCGCCGTGCCGTTGATTTTGGTGGCGGATGCCTGCCCGGCAAACTCCCATTCATCAATGGTCGGCAGGCGTTTGCCTTGTGCGCCGCAGTAAGCGTGTGCGGCGAACCACGATACGTTGGTAACCGGTTTGTTTAAGTCTTCTGCTGCCGGCGCGAAAGCGTTCGAACCGGTTTGCGTCCAATGGCGCAGATAGCCTGATTCGGCTTTTTTGCTGTCCACTTTGCCGCGCTGCCATTGCGGGTATTTTTTCACAAACGCGTCAAACTGGGCGTTGGTTACGGGCAGCTTGTCCATATGAAACGCTTTAACCTGAATCATGGGCGTTTCTTTTTTGAGGTAAAGCGGGCGGTAACTGCCGCCTTTGACCGCAGCCATATCCGAAGCGGCTGTGATGCCCGCCGTACACATCAGCAAAGCGGCAAACAGTTTGGTAGCGGTATTCACGGCTTTTCCTCCATGCTGGTTTTTCAGACGGCCTTAACAACATTACCGATATTTTAGTTAGATAGGGCCGTCTGAAAACAGTTCGCGCTTGTTTTGCCAACCGTTTTTCAGACGGCCTCCAATTGCCCTACTTATTTGGCTGCACGCTCTTTGGCTACGTCGGCTGCTGAGATTTGTCCGCCGCCGTTGTCGAAGCTGTTGAGGATGTAGGTCAGCACGTTGGCGGTATCTTCGTCGTTTAAGGCCATAGCAGGCATTACGCTGTTGTATTCTTTGCCGTTGACGGTGATTTTACCGCTCACGCCTTTTAAGACGGCATGGATACCGCGTTTGTGGTCGGCTTTCAGGTAATCAGAATTAGCCAGCGGAGGGAACGCGCCTTCCACGCCTTTGCCTTCCGCGCCGTGGCAGGCCATACAGTTGGCGTTGTACACGGCTTTACCAAGCTTGATTTGGTCTTCCTTGCCGGCCGCTTTTTCGGGGCCTGCGGCCACTTGTGCAGCTTCGCTGGCGGTTAAGGGTACGGTTTGGATGGTGCCGCCTTCAGGCTGGTAAACGGTATCGCTCATTTTGCCCGAATAAATTTCTTTGTTGGCAGGGCCTTCTACTACCAGTTGACCCAATGCGCCTTTGTTAAACGCACGGAAAATAGAGTGGTCAACCAATGTGAAGCTGCCGGGAACATCCAGTTTGAAGTCAACGATGGCTGCACCGCCGGCAGGCACCAAAGTGGTTTGGATGTTTTCGTTAATCAGTTTGCCACCTTCCACATAAACTTTATCGAAGATTTCGCCGATCACGTGGAAAGAAGACACTAAGTTGGGGCCGCCGTTACCCACATAAATCCGCACGCTTTCGCCTACCTTGGCTTTCAGAGCGTTATCACCGGCAATCGAACCGACATGGCCGTTAAATACCACATAATCGGGCTGTTCTTTAATGGCTTTTTCCATATCGAAAGGTTGCAGGCCGCGTTCGCCGTATTTGCCTTTGGTATAGAAGTCGCCCTGTACCACATAGAATTCTTTGTCCACTTTCGGCAAGCCTTCTTTAGGCTCGACCAAAATCAGGCCGTACATACCGTTGGCGATGTGCATGCCCACAGGGGCAGTGGCGCAGTGGTAGATATACAGGCCGGGCTGCAAAGCTTTGAAGCTGAAGGTAGAAGTATGGCCGGGCGCGGTAAAGGTGGCTTCCGCACCGCCGCCGGGGCCGGTTACGGCATGGAAGTCGACGTTATGCGGTACGGTAGAGCTGGGGTGGTTGGAGAACTGCACTTCCACTTGGTCGCCTTCGCGCACACGGATGAATTGACCCGGCACTTGACCGCCGAATGTCCAATATTTGTAGTCCACGCCGTCGGCCATTTTCATGACTTTTTCAATCACTTCCATTTTCACAACCACTTTGGCGGGGTAGTCGCGGTTAACGGGCGGAGGCACTTCGGGAGCGTGTGTCATCACGGCATCAATCACCGGCAGATCGCCTTGCGGTGCTTGTGCATCGGCTTTTTGCTGGGCAGATGCGGGTGCTGCGGTGTCGGCAGGTTTCTCGGCTGCTTTTTGACCGCAGGCGGAAAGTGCGAAAGCAGAGGCAATCAAGGCGGTAAGAATGTGATGTTTCATGGCAGTTTCCTTTTTTGTTGTTCCTCTTACCAGAGTAAGCGGGTTTTATCGAAAAACGGTTTTTTACTATTTTTCACAGATTATGTACGAGCGCGGAAACCGATATGTTGATTTGAATCAATTCAGTCATAAAATATGAATCTTTAATACCCGAATAATACTTTGGAACTAGCTTTCAGACGACCTGACTAATCCTTTCTATCTACCCTTCAACTTATTGTTATCGAAAGATTAATTTTTGACATACATCAGAAAACCTGAAGAAAACAACCAAGATTCAACATCCTGCATCAATTTAACCTGCATACCATACCTTTTTTAATTTTCTCATGCTACAATCTTTAACATTCATATTTTATGAATTTTTTAAACCACCCAAAACAACACAAACACAGGAGCGTAAAATGGGACAGTATAAAAAGCTCTGGTACTCGCTGATTGCGGTACTGACCATTACTTTCTCCATCCTCGGCTATTTAGGTGTCGAGGTTTACCGGCAAGTGCCGCCGATTCCCCAAGCCTATGTTTCTGCTTCGGGCGAAACAGTCATGACCGAACAGGATATTCTGGCCGGCCAATCCGCATGGCAAAGCACCGGCGGTATGGAGCTGGGTTCGATTCTCGGCCACGGCGCGTATCAAGCCCCCGACTGGACGGCCGACTGGCTGCACCGCGAGGCCGAAGCATGGCTGGATATTACTGCGGGCAAAGAGTTCGGTAAGAAATACGCCGAATTGGATAAAGCGGCACAAGCGAATATCCAAGCGCGTTTGGCCGACGAATACCGCAACGGCAGCCGTGTCAACGATCAAGGCAAGGTGGTGTTGTCCGACACCCGTATCGAAGCGATCAAGCAGGTTGCGCCTTATTACATCACGCTTTACGGCGACGATCCTTCGATGATTAAAACCCGCGAAGCGTTTGCCATGAAAAACGGCACGCTGCCGAGCGAAGAGGCACGCCAAAAGCTGACCAACTTCTTCTTCTGGACTTCGTGGGCATCTTCCACCAACCGTCCCGACCATGATGCGACCTACACCAACAACTGGCCGCACGAGCCTTTGGTCAACAACGTGCCAACCACCGAAAACTACATGTGGTCTTTCGCCAGTATCGTGTTCCTGCTGCTGGGTATCGGCTTGCTGGTATGGGGCTTCTCGTTCCTGAAGAAACACGACGAAGAGCCGAAAGCGCCGACTGAAGATCCTTTGTCGAAAATTACGCTCACGCCGTCTCAAAAAGCATTGGGCAAATACGTTTTCCTGACCGTTGCTTTGTTTGTGGCGCAAGTGTTGCTCGGCGGCGTTACCGCTCACTACACCGTAGAAGGCCAGCATTTTTACGGCATCGATATTTCACAATGGTTTCCATATGCCCTAGTGCGTACATGGCACATTCAGTCTGCAATTTTCTGGATTGCCACAGGCTTCCTGACCGCGGGTTTGTTCCTCGCCCCCATCATCAACGGCGGTCAAGACCCGAAATTCCAACGTGCAGGCGTGAATTTCCTGTATATCGCCCTGTTTATCGTGGTGCTGGGTTCTTACGGCGGCAACTTCTTGGCCTTGAGCCACGCCATTCCTGCCGATTTGAACTTCTGGTTCGGCCATCAAGGCTACGAGTATCTTGATTTGGGTCGCTTCTGGCAGATTCTGCTGATGGTAGGCTTGCTGTTGTGGCTGTTCCTGATGCTGCGCTGCACCGTGAATGCGTTCAAACAAAAAACCGACAAAAACATGCTCGCCATTTTCGTCGCTTCTATGGCAGGTGTCGGCTTGTTCTACGCGCCCGGCCTGTTCTACGGCGAACACACCAGCCTGACGATTATGGAATACTGGCGTTGGTGGGTGGTACACCTGTGGGTGGAAGGCTTCTTCGAAGTATTCGCCACCGCCGCATTAGCCTTTATCTTCTTCAACATGGGCTTGGTATCGCAACGTACCGCCACCGTAACCGCTTTGGTTTCCGCCAGCCTGTTTATGGTCGGCGGCGTGCCCGGCACGTTCCACCACCTTTATTTTTCGGGAACCACCACGCCCGTGATGGCCGTAGGCGCGTCGTTCTCTGCTTTGGAAGTGGTGCCGCTGATTCTGCTCGGCCGCGAGGCCTACGAGCATTGGTCTTACCAACACACTTCGCCGTGGGCAAAACGCCTGCGCTGGCCGCTGATGTGTTTCGTAGCCGTGGCATTCTGGAACATGGTCGGTGCCGGTGTGTTCGGCTTCCTGATTAACCCGCCGATTTCCCTCTATTACCTGCAAGGCTTAAACACTACTGCGGTGCATGCTCATGCCGCCTTGTTCGGTGTGTACGGTTTCTTGGCACTGGGCTTCGTACTGCTGGTTGCCCGCTATATCAAACCGAATATCGAATTCAGCGAAAGCCTGATGACATGGGGCTTCTGGCTGCTCAACGGCGGCTTGACGCTGATGATCATTACCAGCCTGCTGCCCATCGGTGTGATTCAGTCTTATGCCAGCATCACCCAAGGTTTGTGGTATGCCCGCAGCGAAGGCTTTATGCAGCAAGAGTTGCTCGATACTTTGCGCTGGATTCGCACCGTTGCCGACTTAATCTTCATCGGCGGTGCGTGCTGCGTAGCATGGCAGGCAACCAAAATGGTGTTCAGCCGCGATAAGTAAGCTGTTGCTTTCATCAATATCGTCATGAAGCAATAAGGCCATCTGAAAAAAGTTTTTAGCGAAGTTCGCAAAACTCACTTTCAGACGGCCTTTATCCGTTCAAACACTTAACAAGCCCAACCATATATTGATCAATAATCTGGAATCTCTTTTCCCTCTTCAATGCTTACCGCCGGCAAACTCATCGTAAACCCAACGAGGCCGTCTGAAAAACCGTTTTTCATTTAAAACGTAAAAAACTGCCCGCAACATAATTTGAACTTTTTTCCCGACCCGCACAAACAAGGCTGCTTCATTGTCGGCAAACAGACGGTGGGATCAATAAAATACCACTTTTCATCGATATTAACGAAAGCCGATAACTCTTGGTGCTGCTGCTCATGCCCCGCCGAATCTCTAAAATAAGCCGTAAACGCCACCTGCGCGTGCCTTTTTCCTACCGAGCGGTGATGATGAACCTTCAATCCCAGCCAATGCGTATCCCTGCTCCATTGCCCGATTTCAGCTTTATTGAGCAAACATTGCTGGGCGGGCACGGTTGTGGAAACAATGTATCAACCAAATGAAGCACATATGCACTATAACGCGAACTCATCAAAGCCTCCGCCGTAGTCGGATTATGCCGACCGGCATGGAACGGCTTGCAGCAATCTTTATAAGCGGCTCCCGATTGACAACAGCAAAGCCCTTCCTCTTCTTTTTCATGATCGGCAGGCACATGATCATTTTGATTTTGTTTCATTTCCAATCTATTCATCAATTTGTTTCACCCTAAAGCAGATTATCCAATCTCTTTACCTAAATCCGGGGCACTTATTTTGCGGCAATCTCAAGCAACCGATAAGCCGCTTGTATAAGTCGATCAACTTAACTTTTACTGCGGCGTTGCTGCCTTATATTAAAAACAGGTTGGCTGACTATCCTGCGCTTTGAACTGCATCCACATCTGGAGATTGTGCAAAGGTTTCAAACTAAAATGCCGTCTGAACATTTTCAGACGGCATCTCAACCTGTTTTGCATTAACGCTCACGCAAAGCCTGCTTCATGCGGGTAATCGGTTTGATCAGGTATTGGAAAACGGTTTTCTCTCCGGTTTTCACATCCACCGTCGCAACCATACCCGGAATAATCGGCATATCTTTGCCGTTGCGGTCTTTCAAGCTGTTACTGTCTGTTTGCACCAAAATACGGTAATAAACCTGATTCGGGTCAAGTTTCAAATCGTTGGCACGGGCCTGATTGCTGCTGCTTACGGTATCCGGGCTGATTAAGGTTACTTTGCCGTCCAAACCACCGTAAATTGCATAGTCATAAGCACTCACTTTCACAACCGCCGGCAAGCCCGGGCGCATAAATGCAACATCTTGTGGGCGGATATACGCTTCTACCAGCAGTTTGTCGTCTAAAGGCACAATCTGCAAAATATCCTGCCCCACATTCACCACGCCGCCCACGGTGTTGATTTGGATATTTTTCACAATCCCGCGCATCGGCGAACGGATCTGCGAACGCTCTACCGGGTCTGCACGCATTACCATATTTTCTTTGGCTTGCGCCAATTCGGATTCAGCCTGCACCAGTTCGTTGTTGGCATCGGCCATATAGCGGTTTTTACGCTCGGCAATCTGCAAAGCCAAATCACTTGATTCTCTGCGCATTCTCAACAGTTCAACTTCCGACACCACGCCTTGAGCCACCATCGGAGCAGTGATGCTGATTTCTTTGTCCAGGGTCGCTTTACTGATGCTCAAATTATGAATGGCTTCGGTAACGGAACGACGGCGCGCCATAAAAGCAGCTTGCTCGCGTTGTTTCAGTTCGTCGCTGATGCCCTGAGGAAAGCTCAAATTCGTACCGTAAGCCTCTGCCTTCAATCTGGCGATCATGGCCTCCAAGTTTTGAACTTTGGCCTCGCTTTCGCGCAAAATGGCCGAACTGCGGGTATCGTCGAGTTTGAGCAAGACCTGATCTTTTTCAACAATATCCCCTTCTTTTACCAGCATTTCCGTGATAATACCCGGATCCAAACTCTGCACTACCTGCTCGCGGCTGCTGGGAATAACATTACCCTGTCCTCGGGTTACTTCTTCAATCGGGCTGTTATAAGCCCAAATAACAAACACCACCAAAAAAACGAAAAACAGGATAATGATCCAAAACTGCCCACTGTGTTTTTCTTTCTGCAATGCGGCATTGAGATCATTCACCAATGCCAAATCTTTGGATTTAATATTGTTTTCACTACTCATAATGACAATTACCTTTTACGGTTTGTTATAGGCCGTCTGAAAAACACAGAGCCGGCATTATTTATCATGTTTTTATCGCGTCAGATGCATTGCTTATGCGGCAGACTCAATCTGTTTTTCAGGTTTGTTTTCGCTTTGCATCAATTTTTGCAATACCAGATCACGCGGGCCGTCCATAACGATTTTGCCGTTATCCATCACAATAATGCGGTTAACAATCTGCAGCACTTGAGGACGATGGGTTACTACGATCATGGTACGGTCTTTCGCCCACTGCGCAACCGCATTCAAGGCCATGCGTTCGGTAGCCTGATCCAACCCCGTGGTCGGCTCATCCAACAATACCACTTTGGGATTTCTCAACGTCATTCGGGCCAATGCGATAATCTGCTTTTGACCTCCCGACAAACCCAAGCCGTCTTCGCCCAAAGGCATATCCAAACCTCGGGGATGGCTGCGGATAATACGGTCTAAACCAAACCGTTTCAAAGCAATCAATAAATCTTGGTCGGTCGAATAACCGTCTGTTCTGGCCAAATCCATATTCTCGCGCAGCGTACCTAAAAACAGGCGCGGAGATTGGCTTAACAAAACAACCTGATTACGCAGAAAATTCGGGTCAAGTTGGCGCATATCGACACCGTCGAGCATCACACTGCCTTTTTCAGTGTCATACAAACCGCTGGCCAATTTCAGCATCGTGCTCTTGCCGCTGCCGATACGCCCGAGAATACCTACTTTCTCACCCGGTCGGATATTAACGCGCAAATCAGTTACTGCCGCATTACCTTCCTGCTGATATTTGAACGAAACATTTTCAAAGGTAATGTTGCCCTGCACATGATCCAAAGTAATGTACTGACGCTCAGGGCTGCGCTCGATCGGACGCTCGACAATATTATTTACACCCTCCAAAGCAAGCTTGGCCTGCTGGAAGCGTGTAGCCAAACCCGCAATCTGCGCCAAAGGAGCCAATGCACGGCCGGATAAAATAACCGATGCGATCAAAGCACCCATTGTGATCCGCTCCGCCGGATTATCGGCATGTATCAGATAAGTACCCAACAAAACCAAAAATACCGTATTGAGCTGCTGCATACCGGTAGCAAAGTTAATCATAAAGTTGCTGGTATCTTTTACCTTAATGGATGAAGCAGATGTTTTTGCCGTATATTCGTCCCAACGCTGTTGCGCCCAAGATGTGGCATTGTTGGTTTTCAGGGTTTCAATACCTTCTATTGCTTCTACGGCCAAACCGGAACGTTGTGAAGATTCTTTCATCGACTCGTTGATGTGCCGCGAAAGAGGACGCTGAACCAGCAACCCGACAATAACCACAATCGGAATAATGGTTAACGGAACCAATGCCAGTTTTCCGCCTACAATCCCGATAACGGTAATAAACAGCAATAAAAACGGCAAATCCACCAGCGTCAGCAAACTTGCACTCGTCATAAACTCACGCACGGATTCAAATTCACGCAAGTTATTGGCGTAAGAACCTGCTGAAGCGGGACGGTCGGCCAAACGCAATGCCATAACACGTCTGAATAAAGCAGAACTGATAATTAAATCTGCTTTTTTACCTGCAATATCAGTCAAATGCCCGCGAATCATTTTGGCTGCAAACTCAAATGTAATGGCCAATATCACGCCTATACTCAGCACCCACAATGTTTCATAAGCTTGGTTCGGAATAACCCGGTCATATACGTTCATAACGTACAGCGAGCTGACCAAGGCTAAGAAGTTAATGATGAATGTCGCCAAAATAACCTGATAGTAATAACTTCTAAAACGCCAAATCACTTTCCAAAACCACGATTTCGGCAAGTGATATTCCGGCAGGTCTGAGCGCACGTCTGAAACCATTTTAGGCTTGATGAACCAACAATAGCCTAAATAAAGAATGGCAAGCTGATCATGATCCAACACTTGAGCGAGCCCGTCTGATTGGCGGACATGGTATTTTCTGTTTTTCCCGGCACCTTCAATTTGGGTAATTACGGCAGCCTCTTCATTGTGAAGAATCAGCACCACGGGAACGGCCAAAGAAGGTATTTCTTCCAAACCGCGCTTGGAAAGTGTATTTTCAAATCCATGACTTCTCAAAACTTCAGAAAGGGAATGAAAATTCACATTCAGTTTTTTATCCCGCACAACTTCTGCAGAAAGCGCCGCTTCAGAAACAGGCACGCCCAACAGGCGGGTAGCCAAAGCAATGTGTTCGATAATAGATTTCATGGTAATGTTTTCACATAAATGATTTATTGAATTTTATAATTTAACGATTTACACCCGCCCAATTGGCAACTTGCGATTGAGAAACCAAATATTCCAAAGCTGCATCTCTGAAATCGTTACGGGCATTCACATTTTCCTGTTCGATATTTGCCAACTCGTTATACGCACCTAAAACGTCCGTCAACGTGCGGCGCGCTATTTTGAATTGCAATTCGTACGATTTCACCACTTCTTTTTGGGCAATGATATGTTGGGCCGTGATATCGGCTCTTTGCTGGCTTTGTGCCATATCAATCTCTGCCGTTCGGGCTTTTTCGGTTACTTCCCTTAAAATCTGCTCGGATTTGGAATCTGCCGCAATTAACGCTTGAGCATTTTTTTCGACGTTATGTCTGGAAGCCATATCCAAAACATTCCAAGAAAGGTTCAGATAAAGTTCTTTAGTGTCTTGCGTTGCCATCCCTTCAAGATTAATGGCAGGCAAACGAGCCGCTTTAGATACGTCTAATTCGGCTTTCACACTTTCCCGTTCAGCTTGCTGGGCCAGATAGGAGGGATTAAGTGTTTTTTCTTGATTACTGTATTTTCCGACCAATGCTACTGCAGAATCGCCGGCAAACGGGTCTTTTAAATCTTTGGGAGATATTGGCTTGGAGGTATACTTTGCCAACCGGCTCAATGCTATCTCCATTGTTCTTTGCAGGTGGGACATGGCCGTCTGAACCTGCAACTGTCGGGAACGCGCCTCAACCAATTCGGATCTGCGCCCCCCATCATATTGAACGATAATACTGAGATCTTTTAGAAGATGGTTATGCCGGTTTAAACTTTGACGGCTGACATCCAAAGATTCTTTGGCACGCAAGGCAGTTAGATATAACTTGCCTATCTCGCTGCCAAGCTGTTCCTGTGTTTCAAAAAATTTGTGGCCATAATAAATTTCTTTATTTTTATCGCGCCTTACTGCTGCTTGTATGCCGCCCCAAGAATAAATATTGAGCGAACCTCTGACACCCAGCCCGCTGTCTCTGTCATTGCTGCTGTATTTATGTTTTTGTTTGATCATTTGGGTTCCCGTAAGCGCCAAAACGGGATAATGGCCTGCACGGGTAGCTTTGGTTATGCTTTGGGCTGCGCGCTCATTAGCCTTCGCCTCTAATAAAGCAGGGTCGGCCACTAATGATTTCTGCAAAATATTTTTGAGCCCTTGAGCCGAAGCAGGCTGCAAGCCTAAAAATATTAACATTGGAATAACCGATAATATTTTCAGTTTGCGGGGCAAGGGTAGCGAAGACTTATTATTTTTCATTTTTCAAATCATCGTAATATCTGAGCATTTACTTTATCTGTCCAAGTAAATAAAATTATTCCAATTTCGGAATTAATACTAACTTTGTTAGCATAACACCATATTTAACATTTCTCAGCAACTGTAAGATAAAAGGTAGGTAAAGTACACTAAAAGTACACACTATACGAAATAGTAATCAAATTTACAGTCATTCAAATTCAAGCGTGCCAAATCTGTAAAACTTCTCCCTTCTTACTGCCTATACCGCCCCTCCGCCCATCACCACATACCGCATACAAATAAATTCACCCATACCCCAAAAGCAATTTAGGCTGTGTTTTTGGGGGATTATGCAGATAACAATTTAAGGAGGGTGAAAGTGAATCTTAGCTTTCCTGTTTAAAACAATGGTTCAACGATTGGGCTGTATATGCAAAATACTCTAAAGGCCGAGAGAGGCCGTCTGAATGTTTTTCAGACGGCCTCTCTCGATTTTATTAACATTCCAATGCTTTATGCATAGCCATGTGACACTTACTTACTGTTGCGCGGCCAGAAAAGCATCTAATTGCTCGGCAGTGGGCATCCCGCTTTGCGCTCCGGCTTTGGTTACAGATAAAGCTGCGGCAGCATTGGCTTTTCGTGTGGCTTCCGCCATACCCAAATGATAAAAGACGGCAAAGGCACCGTTAAAGGTGTCTCCCGCTCCGGTTGTATCGACGGGGGAAACTTTAAAACTGGGCTGTGTATGCAGCGTACCGTTTTCATCGTTATAAAGTACACCTTCACTGCCACGGGTCATCAGCACAGGCACGCCGGCCTGCTTAATCAGGTCTTCGACAGGTGTGTTTTCCGGAAGGCCGAGACTGATGGCCAATTCGTAAGCGTTGGGAGTAAGCAGCGTAACCAACTCAAGCAATTCGGCCGGCAGCTTTTGTGCAGGTGCGGGGTTGAGAACAAATGGTTTGTTATGCTTACGGGCAAGCTTGGCCGCGGTAATCACGCAATCCATGGGTATTTCCAGCTGGCTGAGAATGATGTCCGCATCGGCAATACTGGCTTCACAGGCTTCGATGTCGGCCGGAGTTATGCCGAAATTCGCACCTGAAACCACTATGATATGGTTATCGCCCTCTGCCACAGTGATATTGGCCATACCGGTAGGCTGGTCGGACAATGTTTGAATGTGGTCGGTACAAATACCCTCTTTCGCAAGATGGATAAGTGCTTCGCGGCCGAAACCATCATCACCTACGGCACCGATCATGCACACCTCTGCCCCCAACCTTGCAGCTGCAACAGCCTGGTTCGCACCTTTACCGCCCATAAAGCGGTTAAACGATGTGCCCAGCAGGGTTTCTCCGGGATTGGGGAAACGGGGCGAGCCGGTAACCAAATCGATATTGATGCTGCCGATAACAGTAATTTTGGGTGTTTGCATGGTATTTCCTTTATGGTTTTGCATGATATGGCAAATATCGAAAATAAACTTAATCCGATGCGTCGTGCCACTCCGTTTACACAGGAGTCATGACCAAAGCATTCAAGCGGCACCGTAAATTGATTTTCTGCACGAATATGATTGCAGCCTGCAAACTGCCGTTGCGTATTTGTAAGTAAGTTTATCTATTTGCCGTAGGCAGATTAATTAGGGAATACAGTTACCTATGCTGCTTGGCGAGAACCGAAGCGGCATAATCGCAGGAAGCCGTAAGGCGGATATTGTGTTTTGCCGCTTCCGCCACAGCTTCTTCTACTAAAATGCGGGCCAGTCCCTGACCGCGGTAAGCAGGAGAGATTACCGTATGGGTAATATTCCACAGGCCGTCTGAAACATCGTATTTCAGATGGCCTGCTTCTTCTGAATCTTTCGATAAAATAAAAGTATTTTGCTCAGGCAGGTGTGTAACTGTGTTCATGGTAACTCCTTATGATGCAGCTTTGTTGTGCCGCCGGCGGCTTTGCTCAAAATTTATGTTGATTTCTTAAACAACACTTAGATAAGCGGTTGACACGAAAAGGCGTTAAAGCAGCCTACTACGGACATTTCTGTGTAAGTATAATTTTTGCCAGATATATCGCCTGCTAGTGTTGCTACACCTTAGTTTAAAAATCGCCGTGATGTCAGGCTTTCAGGCGGCAACCATCATAGGCAAGATGGCGTTTAAAAGCAAATTTTATAAAACATGCTGCGGCGCAAACAGAAAACTATTTTTTAATCAATGCCATCACTCGTCTCCAATGCTTCAACCAGCAGACATTGATGTAGTATGAGACCTTTGCCCCCCCATGATGTGGATGCAGTTCAAGGCGTAGCAGCACAGCGGGTGCAGACATATCATATAGACAAGCAAACGAGCGAGCAGCGCACAACACAGAAATGCGCCACAGATGGGGGTTTTGCAAAGGTCTCAATATGGCCATACCTTGGCTAGAAAAGAACAATCCTATCATCAGCGAAATACCGACAACACCACTACCGTGCGCCAAGAGCATTTGGCTTCGTTTTAAAACTTTATGCCGTCTGAAAAGGGTTTATGAGCAACAAATAACTTAGTCAGAAACAGCATGAGGGCATAGTTAAACCACTTACTCAATAAATGCTTCTTCATGCTCGGGCTTAACCCGATTATCCCAATACAGTTTGAAACTGAAGATACTGGTCTCTAGCCTGAGTATGACGTATGTAATTGTGCATCAATTCATTGGCCTGTCTGTCGGCAACAGCTTCAATATAATGATTTGCTTAAAATAAAAATAGTTCACTTCCGATACTCCGGTTTCCCCGAGTTGAGAAGTGAACTATTTTTAGAACACCGGCTTGAAAAGCAACATTTATTCAGCGCAACAAGCCTGCTGTTAAATATCGCCTTGAGCCTTCATTTTTTCGGCACCGAACTCCAATCTGCTTAAGGCAGAAAGATAGGCTTTGGCAGTAGCCACCAACACATCGGTATCCGCACCCTGACCGTTTACAATACGGTTTCCACGAGTCAGGCGCACTGCCGTTTCGCCCTGACTTTCCGTTCCTTCAGTTACGGCATTTACTGAATACAATAATAATGTCGCCCCGCTTTGAACCACACTTTCAATGGCTTTAAAAATAGCATCAACGGGCCCTGATCCGGTAGCCGAAGCTTTGTGTTCCACACCGTTTGCCGTAAATACCACTTCGGCAACAGGCTGCTCTCCGGTTTCGGTAGTAATTTTTTGCGAAACCAATTTGTAATTGTCATGTGACAAATTTACCATTTCGTCAGATACCAAAGCATGCAAATCTTCGTCGAAAATTTCACGTTTCTTATCAGCCAATTCTTTAAAACGGGCAAATGCAGCATTCAAGGCTTCTTCGCTACCCAACTCGATTCCCAATTCAGACAATTTCGTCTTAAAAGCATTACGGCCGGAAAGCTTGCCCAAAGTTAACCGGTTGGTTGCCCACCCTACCGACTCTGCCGACATAATTTCGTAAGTTTCGCGGTGTTTCAGCACACCGTCTTGATGGATGCCCGATTCATGGGCAAACGCATTGGCACCTACAACCGCCTTGTTTGGCTGTACCGGATAACCCGTAACCGTAGATACTAATTTTGAAGCGGAAACAATTTGAGTCGTGTCTATACCTGTTTCTAAACCGAACACATCATGGCGCACTTTCAAAGCCATAACGATTTCTTCAATCGCCGCATTACCGGCACGCTCGCCCAATCCGTTCACAGTACATTCCACTTGGCGTGCCCCGCCGCGCAAAGCAGCCAAAGAGTTTGCCACAGCCAAACCCAAATCGTTATGGCAGTGAGCCGACCAAATTACTTTGTCGCTATTAGGGGTTTTGGCAATCAGTTCACGGAAAAACGCTTCTGTGCGGTGAGGGATCGAATATCCTACGGTATCAGGAATATTGATGGTAGTTGCGCCCACCTCAATAACCGCCCCGCAAATTTCCGCCAGAAAATCAACTTCGGAGCGCAAAGCATCTTCACATGAAAATTCCACATCATCGGTATATTCTTTGGCAATTTTTACCGCTTTAACAGCCGCTTCGATCACCTGCTTCGGCTTCATCTTCAACTTATGCTCCATATGAATGGGGCTGGTAGCGATAAATGTATGGATACGGCGTTTTTGCGCAGGTTGAATTGCTTCTCCGGCTGCACGGATATCACGTTCCACAGCACGGGCAAGCGAGCAAACTGTTGCACGGCTGAGAGATTTGGCAATTTCATTGACTGCTTCGAAATCCCCCGGACTCGCTGCCGCAAAACCTGCCTCAATCACGTCGACACCCAATCTTTCCAGTTGGCGGGCAATACGGATTTTCTCCTCTTTAGTCATGGCTGCGCCCGGTGATTGCTCACCATCACGCAATGTCGTGTCAAAAATAATAACGCGGTTGTTATTTTGTGGCATGGTTTGCTTCTCCAATGAAGTTTTTTGTTTTAAAAAGGCATTTAAATCCAAAGGCCGGCCTTGCGATTCAGCCAATGCTGTCAGCTTTTGCAGCTGAGCCAAAGGAAGCGAACCACGGATGCGCCATTTATAAATAGCTGCAGTGCTCGCTGCATTTTCGGGGTCGTGTTCTCTCAATGCTTCGGCGAGCGCATTCACGCCGCCGAAGTAAGCGATTAAACGGTCAATGTCTAATTGCATGGTAAACCTTGTCTAATAGAATTTTTTTGTTAACAGCATGGTGCGGATTATACACAAATAAGACAAAGTGGCAATTAAATATTTTTAAAAACTAATAAAA